>CANREK010000001.1 GCA_947629605.1 uncultured Clostridia bacterium
CATGACATCGGCGATGTCGGAGGCATGTCCCTCCTCGGCGAGGGAGATGCAGTATAAAAGACTGCTCTTGTCGATGCTTCCGCCCGCTTCCACGGTGGAAAGGAGGCTTAAAACGACCTCTCCGCCGACATCCGCCTTCTCGCCCGTGAGCCGTATCTCGGTGCCCTCGACATGCGTCATGAGATCGAGTTCCCGCGCTATAAGTGCGAGATTTTCATCGAAAATGCCGAGCACCGCGCTCAATTTTGCGAGGCTTCCCGTGTCGACCGTGACAGTTTTTTCCATGTTCCTCCTCAGCCGAAGTTTCTTGCTCCTTCGGCATGGCCCGTACCCTCGACCAGCCAGCCGTTTGCCGTCTTTGTCGTATGTAACTCCGTTAGTTCCCCAAAATCCAAAAGCGCTTGCAGACGCGCCTGTTCCTCTCCCGTGGCATACTCTTTCGCAACGGGGAAAGAGACCTTGACGCGGGCGACGACGATACAGTTCTGTTTCTCCTCGCCGAACAGCATGTAACTGCCGACGACTTCCTGCCCCGCCTCCACGCTGTCTCCCACAGACACAAGGGGCGTGCCGCGGAGCACCGTGAGCGCTTCCACCGTCCCCGCCGCGGGGGCAAAAAGAGGAGTGGGGTCGGCTTTTTGGGTCTCGTCGCCGACTTCCACATCGACGGTGAGAATGCCCCCTTCCCCTTTGACCGAACAAAAATGCACGCGCGGAAGGGACAAGATCTCGGCGGCCACCTCATTGGGGCTCGGCATCGCGGAGAAGTACCCCACGCCCCGCCCGTCGAGAATGGACAGGATCTGCGGCCTCAGATAGGCGCCGCTCCCCGTGACATCGATCCTAAGGACCCTGTTCTGCAAGGAAAGTACGGCGAGAAGCGCGACCGCAACCCCGAGGAGAATTCCGACGCCGCGGCGGGCCCTTTCAAGCACACGCATAAGTCCCAATGGGTGTGACTTATTTATATTATAACACGACCCACTGAGAATTGCAAAGGTTTTTTTTCGTTCATTTGCGGATACGACAATTTTCAACCGATTTTTCGGCGCTTTTTTGGCAGAAAGGATGGTGATGCCCTCTCTTCGGAGGCGGTCGACGGCCCGATGCACGGAGAGACCTTGAAGTTCGAACTCATAACAAAACATCATGCGCCGCGTTCCACCTTTTTGATGTCGCCGACGACACTGACGTCGCCGAGGTAGCACTTGCCGAGAGAAAGGGCATTTCCCTCAATCGTGACGGTCCCCCGCTTCCCCGCGAGCACGATGCGCTCTTCGGAGAATTCGAGGATCTTTTTGACGTTCTGAAAGTATCCGCCCCTGCCGTCCTGCACCGTGTATTGCACCCTGCTCGTGTCGAGCTCCCGCGCCCCGCTCTTTCCAAGAAAATCCCTCATATGTGCTTATTTTATGCGACTTATGTGCGTTTTACTACTTGTGATCGCCTTGTGGAGGGCGGGCGCAACGCAGGTGCGTGCGGTGTCATGCTGAGCCACGCGCATTCTTGTTGCACTAAGCGCGGCACGAGGAGCGTAGCGACGAAGTAGCGCAGCGAAGAATCCCAGCAAACGGGCGGAGCAACACCCCCTCAGTCGCTACGCGACAGCTCCCCCTCAAGGGGGCGCCAAGAGTCCGCCTTGCCCACCCCTTCGAGGGGTGGGTGTCACGCAGTGACGGGAGGGGTGTCATTAGTATGTGTCCTGTTGCGGCGGCAGGGACCGCCGCAACCCGTCGGCGAGGCCACGCCTCCTGTCGCGGCGCAGCTCACAGCCCACAGGGCTGTTGAGCAGAATTGCGCCGCTCCGCCACAATTTTTCATTTTTAATTTATAATTTTTAATTTCATAAAAAACGGTTTACATTGTGGTCAAAGCATGCTATAATAGGAACACAATTTGAATATCCGTCGTGGGTGCCCCATGGGGCTGAGATGATACCATTTGAATCGGGCAAGGTAATGCTTGCACGAAAGCAACGGAAACTCTTCGGAAAAATTCTGCCGCTCACGCCCTCTTTTGTGAGCGGTTTTTTCTCCGTCACGGACATTCAAACACACATCTTACGGAGGTTTTTTATGTTTCTCAATTCCCTCTTGGCGGACAAACCCGTGTGGTATCCCGTCCTATTTGATTCCCCGCTCAACATTGCGCGGGGCATTGCGTTTTGGCTGACGCTCATTCTCGCCATCGGTTTTGTGCTCGGCGCATTGCTCTTGAAGGGGCCGCAGCGGAAAAAATTCCTTAGATATGCTTCGATTTCCGCCATCGCCTACGCCTGTGCGGTCGCCCTGCTGTTCCTCATTTGGACTTTCGTTGATGACGGCATAGTGACAATGCTCTTCGTTCCCATACTGATCCTCATCGTCGCGATCGCCGGAAGCGCTGTTACCCTGTTTTTCAACCGCTCCAAGACCGTTGTCACTGTGCTTGCTTGCACTGTTGGCGCAGCCGCTGTTGCAACCCTTGTCTGCCTCGGTGTGTTCTATGCCCGGAACATCGCGGGCGACGGCTACTACAACTCCGAAGTCGCGTCGGTCAATCAAATCGTCCTCTACATCAGTGCGGCCGCGCTCATCGTCGTCATCGTTGCACTCGGATTCCTTCTCGGCACGGGCGACAAAAAGGGATTCGACAGCAAATCGATTGCCTATGCGGGCATCTGCATCGCCATGAGCTTTGCGCTCTCCTATGTGAGATTTTTCAAGCTCCCGCAGGGCGGTTCCGTGACCCTCGCCTCCCTTCTCCCCCTCATGATCTATTCGTGCATGTTCGGAACGCGTAAGGGCGTATTTGCGGGGCTCATCTACGGCATTTTACAGGCGGTACAGGATCCCTACATCATCCATCCCGCACAGTTCCTTTTGGACTACCCCATCGCCTTTGCCGCGATCGGGCTTGCGGGGGCATTCTTCAATGTGAAAAAACTCGATCGGCTTCCGCAGGTGCAGTTTGCGCTCGGCGCGATCGTTGCAAGTGCGCTCCGCTATCTCTCCCATGTGCTCTCGGGCGTGTTTGCCTTCTCCGCCTATGCCGCCGACGCCGAAATGGGCGCGTGGATCTACTCCCTCGCCTACAACTCCTTTGTGTTCGCCGACATCGCGATCGCGATCGTGGTCGGGATCCTCGTGTTCAGTTCCAAGTCCTTTGTGAAGGAAGTCAAAAAAGTCCGCCCCGCCGAAAAGAAAGAGGAACCGGCGGAAGAGGAATGACTTTTTACGGTTTTACCCCGTGGAAGCCAACCCGCAGGTGCGGCGTCATGCTGAGCAGTGGACTACAAGCGCAGTCTACGGGAGCATGTCCGAAGCATCTCGCCGCACCATTGTGGACATCGCCCCGCGAGATTCTTCGGAATTGCCCCCGTACTCTCTATGAGCCCCGTGGCTCAGAATGACGCGGGGCGAGCAAAGCGCTTACAGATAAATCATTCCCCACCACAATTTTTCATTTTTCATTTTTCATTTTTAATTTTCAATTTCAAAAAAAGCGCCTTTGGGGCGCTTTTTTTGATACTTATGTTGCGATTTACACGAATTGCAGAACGTCGACGAGGATGGCAAAACCGATGAGGAGCACAAAGCCGACGGCGTGGATGACCGCCTCGATCTTGCGGGAAATGGGTTTGCCCCGCGCCCATTCGATGGCGGTGAACACGACCTTACTGCCGTCGAGGGCGGGTATGGGTAGCAGGTTGAATACGGCGAGATTGACGCCGATGAGGGCGGAAATTTCCAAAAAATCCCTTACGCCCTGCGAGGCGATCTGCGAGGTCATGGTGATCGTCGTCACGGGTCCGCCGAGGGCATTGAGCCCCAGCCGTCCCGTCAGAAGTTCCCCGATGACCTTAAAGATGGACCCCGCGAGGCGCCACGAATACACGAAGGAGTGGCCGAGCGTGGCGCCGAACCCGAGGCGGTTGGATGCGGTGCCGAGCATGTAATATCTGCCGTCCTCTCTCGTCTCGACGTCGATGCCGAGGGCGCTCCACACGCCGTTGAAATCGGCGCTGTTCTTGACCTCGACGGCGGTGCGGAGCACGACCGTGACTTTTTCCTCCCGCCGCGTGCCGTCCTCTTGGAGACGGGAGACGGTGAATTCTACCCTGTCGCCCTCCGCCCTGTGGTTGATGGCCGAGGCGATGTCCGTCGTGAGGTAGAAATCGTGCCCCTCGGCGCCGAGCAGATAGTCCCCCGCTTGCAGGGAGAGTTCGGGCCCCCATGTGTCCGAGGGGGCAACGCCGCGCACTTCGATGACGCTTTGGCCGAAGGAGAAAAACTCGATGAGGATGAGGAACAGCGCCAAGAGATAGTTCATGGTCGCACCCGCGACGAGCACGATGATGCGCTTCCACGGCTTCATGTGGGTGAAGTCGCCGTCGTCCGACCAGTGACGCTTGGGAGGGTCGGAAGGCTCGGGGCGGACCCCCTCTGAGTTCCCCTCCTCAGTCGCCTGTGGCGACAGCTCCCCCCCAAGGGGGAGCTCTGTTTCGTCCTCTATGGCGGGGGCGGGGTCCGTCAATTCGATGTGCTCTCCCTCTTCGGCGGTCTCTTCAAAGGGTGGAGCGGGCGGGGCGGGCTCATCGAGGCCGTCCTCGCCGTGGAAGGCGCAGTACCCGCCGAGCGGAATGAGGCGCACGGCAAAGAGTTCCCCCGACTTCTTCCGCGTGATCTTAAAGAGCGCGGGACCGAATCCCACGGAGAACTCGTCAATCTTGAATTTCAACACCTTTCCCGCGATATAGTGCCCGAATTCGTGAATGGTGATCATCACGAGAAGGATGAGAATGGCGAGCGCGACCGAGCCGATCGTGCTCCAAACAGTCAAGAGATTACCCATCGATCAAGCGCCGCGCCTCCTCCCGCGCCCGCGCGTCGGCGCGGGACAGCGTTCCGTAGCTGTCCGCCCTCTCGGAGGGAATATGACTGAGAACGCCTTCGATAGTTTCTGCGATCTTCAAGAACCCTATTCTCCCCTGTAAAAATGCCTGTACGGCGATCTCCGCCGCCCCGTTGAGGAGCGTCGGGGCCGTTCCCCCTTCCTTGCCCGCCGCGATGGCGAGGCCGTAGCAGGGGAATTTTTCCTCGGGCAGCCGTTCAAAGTGCAGCGTCCCGACCTCGGCAAGGTCCACCGCTTCACAGCAGGGAAGCCGCGAAGGGTACGTCAGGGCGAGCTGAATGGGAAGTTTCATGTCGGGATAGCCGAGCTGGGCGAGCATGGCGCCGTCCTCAAAGAGCACGAGGGAATGCACGATGCTCTCGGGGTGCACCACGGCCTGAATTTGCGAAAACTCCGCCCCGTACAGCCACTTCGCCTCGATGACTTCATAGCCCTTGTTGAGGAGCGTCGCGCTGTCGATCGTGATCTTCGCCCCCATCTTCCACGTGGGATGGCGTAGGGCGTCGGCGGCCGTCACATTCTGCAAAATTTGAGAGTTATAGTGCAAAAACGGGCCCCCGCTCGCCGTCAGAATGAGTTTTTTGAAGGGGGCGTCCCGTTTCATTCCGAGGCACTGGAAGAGGGCGGAATGCTCGCTGTCCACGGGCACGATGTCGACCCCTTTCTTTTTCGCCGCTCTCGTGACGAGTTCGCCGCCGCACACCAGACTTTCCTTGTTGGCGAGGGCGACCGTCTTGCCCTCTTCGATGGCGGCAAGGGTGTAGCGAAGTCCCGCAAAGCCGCCCGAGGCGATGAAGGCGACGTCGGCATCCGAAAAGAGCGCCGAGTGCGACGGGATGTCGGCGGCGAGGCATGCGATCTTGGGGGAGAACTCCCTTTGGAGCGCGTCGAGCCCCGCCCGATCGCTTCCCGCGACCAGCGTCGTAAAACAAAATTCCTCCCTGTGGGAGCGAACGACCTCTGCGACCTGCCGTCCGATGCTGCCTGTGCAGCCGATGAGTGCGATTTTTTTCATTTTCATTGAAAACGCCCGCCTGCGCGAGCGTCGGATACAGAATATGATATGCTTCTCAGCCGAAAATCATGATGCGGATGACGACAACGAGGCAGACGATGAGCCCCGCATAGAGCGAAGAGTCGATCCTGTCGAGGATCCCGCCGTGGCCGGGGAGAAGTTTGCCCATGTCCTTGATGCCGATCTTGCGCTTGATGGCGCTCTCGACGAGGTCGCCGACCTCGCAGAACACCGCCGTCAGAACGCCGAGGCCGATGAAAAAGAGCGCTTCGGGGAAGTTGAAGGTGAATTCCCCGCGGATCGGGGCGGCAAGAATGCTTTCGGGAATGAGCGTCAGGCCATAGTAACAGAAGAAGATGACCGCGCCGCCGAGCGCGCCGCCGAAGAGCCCGCCGAGCCCGCCGACGACCGTCTTTTTGGGGGAGACGTGCGGCGCCATCTTTTTGGGGAACCTCTTGCCGAGCCACTTCCCGAACACGAGCGCAAAGGAATCGGCGAACGGGCAGAGCACGAACACAAAAAGGAGCGCGAGCACAGAATAGATCTCAAAATGGTTGCAGACGGAGAGTACGACGAGGAAATTCGACGGATAGACGAAGGATAAAAGCGCATAGCCCGTCGATTCGAGCGAGGTCTCCTCGTGGCGGAACACGAGCAGGGACAAAAGCACGGCAAGGCCCGCGATGAACACGCCGCTCGTGATAAAGACGGAGTAGTTTCTGCCGACGGTCTCCGAGGGGTCTGCCCCGGGTGCGGGCAGCATGATGTCGAGAAGGTCGGAGAAGATGTAGTCGCTGATGGCGTACGTCAGAACGATGAGCGCCGCAAAGACCATGACGATGACCCGCTGGGCCTTGGTCATCTTGTCGCGGAAGGCCCTGAGCATTTCAAAGGTCCCGATGACGGTGAAGGCCAAAATGAGCGCATCGAAAAAGAGCACGTTCACAAAGACCTTCAAGGCAAAAAACACAAGAAGTACTGCGCAATAGGCGATGCCCGTGAAGAGCCTCACCCAAAATTCATCCAATTTTTTCGGCGCGGGTGCGCCGATCTGCTCTGTTTCCATGATGTATCCTTACAGTTTGCCGAAGCGTCTGTCCCGCCCCGCAAAGTCTTTGAGCGCCCTGTCGAGATCCCCGTTGGAGAAGTCAGGGAAGAGTTTTTTCGAAAAATACAGTTCGGCATATGCCGCCTGATAGAGTAAAAAATTGGAGAGGCGCACTTCCCCGCCCGTGCGGATGAGAAGGTCGAGCGGCGGCAGTCCCGAAGTGCCGAGATAGGAGGCAAATTCCTCTTCCGTGACCTCTTTCCCCTCTCTCACCGCCCGATTGGCGGCCGCGACGATCTCCTGCTTGGCGCCGTATGCGAGCGCGAGGACCAAGGTCCCCTTTTGCCCGCCTTCCGTCAGGGTCACGGCCTCGCCGATCATCGCTTGGATATCCGCGGGGAAGCGGGTGACGTCGCCGATGACGCGGAGCGCGATGCCGTTCTCTTTGAGGCGCAGAGACTGCGCGGGGAAGTACTCGCGGAAGATCGAAAAGAGCCCGTCGAGTTCCTCTTGGGGGCGGGAAAGATTCTCCGTGGAGAGCGCAAAGAGCGTGAGACATTCGACCCCGCAGGTGAATGCGTGGTCTGCGAGGGCGAGCATCCGCTTGAATCCCGCCCTGTGCCCCGCGCCGCGCGGCAGAAGGCGCTTTTTGGCCCAGCGCCCGTTTCCGTCCATGATGATCGCAACGTGTCTTGCGGTCATCAAACGGTCATGAGCTCCTTTTCCTTGGCGGAAACGGTCGTCTCGATCGAGGTCATGCACTTTCCGACGGCCTCTTCGACATCCTGCTCGCAGTTTTTGCTCTCATCCTCGGAGAGCTCCTTGCCTGTTTTCATCTTTTTGAGGGCTTCCATGGCTTCCCTGCGCACGTTGCGGGCGGCCACTTTTGCGTCCTCGCCCATCTTGCGGACTTGCTTGACGAGCTCCTTTCTGCGCTCCTCGGTGAGCATCGGGAACACGAGGCGGATGACGTTGCCGTCGTTGACGGGCGTAATGCCGATGTTGGAGGCGAGAATGGCCTTCTCGATGGCCTTTAAGAGGGACTTATCCCACGGGGAGATGACGAGGCATCTCGCATCGGCGACGGAGACATTGCCGAGCTGTTGGAGCGGGCTCATGCTGCCGTACGCCTCCACTTGCAGTTTATCGAGAATGTGCGGATTTGCGCGGCCCGCACGGATCGCGGCATAGTCGTCCTGCAAGACCGCGACGGTCTTGTCGAGTTTGTCCTCGAGCGTGAGAAAGATCTCTTCCACTTTTTCGTTGTCGATCATACTATGTTCTCCTTAATTGATTTTATGATTGAATAATGAGCTCATGCGCTCAGTTCGTAATCAACGTTCCCAATTTCTCGCCGCAGACGGCGCGGAGGATGGAGTCCTTCTCGCCGAGCCCGAAGGCAAGCACGGGGATGTTGTTCTCCATGCACATCGTCGCGGCGGTGAAGTCGATGACTTTGAGCCTCTTTTCGATGATCTCCCCGAAGGTCAACGTGTCGTATTTTTTGGCATTCGGGTTGACCGTGGGGTCGCTGTCGTAGATGCCGTCCACGTTCTTTGCCATGAGCAGGACATCGGCGTTGATCTCGCACGCCCGCTGGGCGGCCGCCGTGTCGGTGGAGCAGTACGGATTGCCCGTGCCGCACGCGATGATGACGATCCTGCCCTTTTCAAAGTGGCGAAGCGCCCTTCTGAGCACATAGGGCTCGGCGACGGAGACCATGTTGAGGGCGGTCTGCACGCGCGTCGGGATGCCACGCTTCTCGATGATATCCATGAGGGCGAGGGAATTCATCACCGTGGCGAGCATGCCCATCTGGTCGGCCGTGGCGCGGTCCATGTTGGTGCCCTGCCTTCCCCGCCAAAAGTTGCCGCCGCCGATGACGAGGCCGATATCCACCCCCATCTCGTGGACTTTGACGAGCTGGTCGACGACGCCGTCAACGACGTCTGCGTTGAGGCCGAATCTCTGCGGTCCCGCAAGCGCCTCGCCCGAAAGTTTCAACAGAATGCGTCTGTATTTCGCAGTCATACGTTTTCCCCACATACAATTTTTTCCATTATACCATGGAATTCATGAAAAAGCAAGACATTTCTTTGAAACGCCTTACAAAAAGAGAGCCCCGCAGCAAGCGCCGCAGGGCACGGGGTCATTCTTCCCGTTCCTTGATCTCGATGTTGTATTTTTTGGAATCGCGGGGCGTCGCGGCGCGGACCAAAGTCCTGAGCGCCTTGGCGATCTTCCCCTGCTTGCCGATGACCTTGCCCATGTCGGAATCGGAGAGGAGAATGGTGACGTCGATGGCGTCCTCGGTCTCCTCCACAACGTAGTCGACATGCTCCTTGTCCTCGGCGAATTGATCGACGATATACTTGATTAAATCTAACATATGTTCTCCTTTTTTGCCTCTTTGCCTCTTTCGGGAAAGCCTTGGCGGGACATTATCCCCCCACCACCGCCTACGGCGGAGCCTCCCCCCAAAGGGGGTAGGCCTTTTTGCCCCCTCCCGAGGAGGGGGGTAGGGGGGTGGGCAACGCGTTCCAAAATACTGCGCGGGGCAGGGTCTCCCTGCCTAAGCGCACCCTATTTGGTACCCTACGGGAACCTTAATGTCCTTGCAAAGTGCCTTACGAAACAAGTCGATTGATGAACCGAGCACTTTCGCTCGAACAGTTTCTTTTCGAAGGCCGTAGGCCGAGCAAAGAATTGTTCGAAATCTTTTTACTTCTTCTTTTTCTTCCCCTTGGTCTTGGGGGCGGAGAGCTTTGTGGGCTTTTCCATCGCGCCGACCTGCACCAAGAGGCTCTTGACGGTCTCGGTGGGTTGCACGCCCTTGGAGAGCCAATCCTTCGCCTTTTCGACGTCGACCGTGAGCGTCACGGGGTTCGACTTGGGATCGTAGAAGCCGACTTTTTCGATGTACTCGCCCGTGGCGGCCTTCCGCGCGTCCACAACTACGATACGGTAAACGGGAGATTTTTTGTCACCCATTCTCACCAATCTCATTTTGACCATTGTTTGTTACCTCTCTATAAATTTTTATTTTTTGACTGTTTTTCGCAACATATGTTGCATTTTTTACCCCCCACCACCGCCTACGGCGGAGCCTTCGCGCACGGGTAGAGGCCCGTGCTTGGTCGGCATTTGCCCGTTGCATATGGGCAAATGCTATAAGAATTTTGCGCTAAGAGTTATCAACTCTTAGCAGAGTGCAAAATTCTTCCCCAAAGGGGGTAGGCCTTTTTGCCCCCTCCCGAGGAGGGGGGTAGGGGGGTGGGCAACGCGTTCCAAAATACTGCGCGGGGCAGGGTCTCCCTGCCTAAGCGCACCCTATTTGGTACCCTACGGGAACCTTAATGTCCTTGCAAAGTGCCTTACGAAACAAGTCGATTGATGAACCGAGCACTTTCGCTCGAACAGTTTCTTTACGAAGGCCGTAGGCCGAGCAAAGAATTGTTCGAAATTCAGAAGGGGAGCCGTTTCTTCCCGCGGAAGCGTTTCATCATTTCCTTGGTCTGTTCAAACTGCTTCAAGAGCTGGTTGATGTCCTGCACGGTCGTGCCCGAGCCGAGCGCGATGCGGCGTTTCCTCGACGAGTTGATGATCTGCGGGTTGTCCCTCTCCTTGGGCGTCATGGAGAGAATGATGGCGCGGATGCGCTCGATCTTGCTCTCGTCGATGTCGCCGTCTTTGAGTTTCATCTTGTTCGCCCCGGGGAGCATGTTGAGAAGTGCCCCCGCGCCGCCCATCTTTTTGAGCGTTTCAAACTGCGTCAGATAATCGGCAAGGGTGAAGGAATTCTCGCGCATCTTGCGCTCCATTTCCTTGGCCTGCTGTTCGGTGACGGCCTCCTGCGCCTTTTCGATGAGGGAAAGAACGTCCCCCATTCCCAAAATTCTCGACGCCATGCGGTCGGGGTAGAAGGGTTCGAGATCGGTGATCTTCTCCCCCACGCCGATGAATTTGATGGGCTTTCCCGTGACGGCCTTGATGGAGAGACATGCGCCGCCGCGCGTGTCGCCGTCGAGCTTGGTGAGGATGACGCCCGTGATGTTGAGGCGGGCGTTGAAGGTCTCGGCAACGTTGACGGCATCCTGCCCCGTCATGGCGTCGACGGTGAGAAGGACTTCGCTGACAGTCACCTCTTTTTGGATGTCTTCGAGCTCCTGCATGAGCTTTTCGTCGATATGAAGGCGCCCCGCCGTATCGATGACAACGGTGTCGAATCCCATTTTGAGGGCGTATTCCACGGCCTGTTTGGCGGTCTTGGGGGGAGCCTGTGTGCCCTTTTCAAACACTTCCGCCCCCGCCTTGGCGGCGACGACCTTCAATTGGTCGATGGCCGCGGGGCGATAGATATCGCATGCGACAAGCAGCGGTTTTTTGCCCTGTTTTTTGAGCTGCACGGCGAGCTTTGCGCACATCGTCGTCTTGCCCGCGCCTTGCAGACCGCACATCATGATGACCGTCGGGGGCTTGGGGCTGACTTCGAGCTTGGCATTTGCGGGCCCCATGAGGGCGATGAGCTCCTCGTTGACGATCTTGATGACCTGCTGGGCGGGGTTGAGGCTTTGAAGGACCTGCTGTCCCACCGCCTTCTCGCTGACTTCGGCGATGAAATTTTTGGCGACTTTGAGGTTGACGTCGGCCTCCAAAAGGGCGATACGCACCTCGCGCATGGCCTGTCTGATTTCAAGTTCGGTGAGTTTCCCGCGCTTGGTCAATTTTGAAAAGATATGGTTGAGCCGCTCGGAGAGCGATGCGAAGAGCGCCATTCAATTCTCCTCTTTGTCGTGGTCGACCGTTTCGCCGACTTCGACTTTTTTGATGATGTCGTCCATTTCCCGCGCAAATTCGGGGTGCTGTGCCTTGAAGGTTTCGAGCGCACGCGTCACATCCGTCATCATGAACGAGACCGCGAGCGAATAGGCTTGGTTTTGCTCGTTGAAGTGCAGTTTTTCCTCGTAAAGATCGAGAAGTTCACGGCTCGTTTTGAGCGCATCGGACACGGCTTGCTTGGAGATGCCCTTTTCCTCGGCGATCTCGGAGAGGGAAAGGTCGTACATGTAGTACTTTTCGCAGATCTCCCGCTGGCTCTCGGTGAGCAGCGGCCCGTAGGCATCCCACAGCTGCAAATATCTCAGATCTTTCATCGTATTGACATTATAGCAAACAAAAACTCCCCTGTCAAGCATTTTTCCTTGACAGGAGAGAAAAAATATGGTACGCGCTCATGCTGAGCGTAGCGAAGCATCCCGTTAAACACACGGAGCAGCTGCTTCCGTAGGTTTGCCGGGATTCTTCGGGGGCGGTGCCCCCTCAGAATGAGCGGGTGGGCATACCGGAATAACACCCCTCCCGTCACTGCGTGACACCCACCCCTCGGAGGGGTGGGCAAGTCTTGGCTCCCCCTTGAGGGGGAGCTGTCGCGCCGCCCTTGCGCGACTGAGGGGGTGTTTCTCCGCCCGTTTGCTGCCCTTTGCTACGCTCATGCTAAGCAAACGAAATCTTAAAAGAATCCTTCTACAAACTGTTCGGCGTTAAAGAGCTCTAAGTCGTCGATCTTCTCGCCGACGCCGGCAAAGACGACGGGCACTTTGAGTTCGCCGCAGAGGGAGAACACAAATCCGCCCTTGGCGGTGCCGTCGAGCTTGGTGAGCACGATGCCGTCGAGGTCCACGGCCTCGTTGAATACGCTGGCCTGTGAAAAGGCGTTCTGCCCCGTCGTAGCGTCGAGCACCAAAAATTTATAGAACGTCGCCTCGGGGAACTCCCGCCCGACGACCCTGTCCATCTTGGAGAGCTCCTTCATGAGATTTTCTTTGACATGGAGGCGCCCCGCGGTGTCGATGAGGAGCACGTCTGTCCCCCTCGCCTTGACGGAAGAGACAGCGTCGAACACGACGGCGGAGGGGTCACTCCCCTCTTCGTGCTTGACGATGCGGACCTTGGCCCGCTCCGCCCAGATTTCGAGCTGTTCGGTCGCCGCCGCGCGGAAGGTGTCCGCCGCCGCCACGGTGACGGATTTTTTCTGCTTGACGAAATAGTTGGCCACTTTCCCGATGGTCGTCGTCTTGCCGACGCCATTCACCCCGACGAACATGATGACGCAGGGGTATTTGAATTCGGGCACAGGCGCCTCGTTGAGAGTATCTTCGAGGATGTCTTTGAGAAGGTCGGTGACGAACCCTTCGTCCTTGATCTTATTGCCGATTGCCTCTTCCTTGACCTGCTCCACGACGTCCTCGGCGGTCCTGACGCCGACATCGGCGGAGATGAGGATCTCTTCGAGTTCGTCATAGAAGGCGTCGCCGAGCTTGTTTTTGAGAAAGAGTTGCCTTAGCTTCGTGGCAACGGAGTCGCGCGTCTTTTTGAGCGCATCACGGATCTTACTGAAAATTCCCATAAAATTTCACACTTATGTTGCGGTTTTGATAAGTCGTACTAAGCCGATACGGGCACAGTGCCGCCCCGCGTCATTCTGCCCCGCCCGCACGTTCTTTATGGCGTCGAAGGGCGGCACGAGCGCCCTAAGGCGCGAAGTAGCCACGGAACTCATAGAGAGTAAGGGGGCTATTTCGAAGAATCTCGCGGGGCGAATACGGACCATTCTGATTGCGTCATGGTGAGCGTAGTCGAACCATCACCTTATTATTGCTGCGGTGATCCTTCGACACGACGCAAGGGCGCGTCGGGGCAGGATGACGCATTTGTACGGTGCCGTAGAATGTGCGGCGAGATGCTTCGGACTTGCTTCCGTGGACTGCGTTTGTATTCCGCGGCTCAGCATGACGCCGCACGCAACGGCTTCCGTAGGTTTGCTGCCCTTCGGCTACGCCTCAGGATGAGCAAACAGAAACTACATGACCGTATCTCCGCCGAGACGGGATTCGACCTCGGAGAGTTTGACGGAGACGATCTTGGAAACGCCCTTTTCTTCCATCGTGACACCGAAGAGACTGTCCGCCTGATTCATCGTCGGCTTTCTGTGCGTGATGACGATAAACTGCGTATCCTGCGAGAATTTTTTGAGATACTTGGCAAATCTGTCGACATTGGCCTCGTCGAGCGCGGCCTCGATCTCGTCGAGGATACAGAAGGGCATGGGGTTGGTTTTGAGAATGGCAAAGAGGATGGCGATCGCAGTGAGCGCCCGCTCGCCGCCCGAGAGCAGCGAGATCTTGGCGAGCTTCTTCCCCGGGGGACAGGCGATGATCTCAACGCCCGCATCGAGGGGATCGGCGCAGTCGGTGTAGTCGAGCTGCATCTCTGCCTTGCCGCCGCCGAAGAGTTCCTTAAAGATCTGCGTGAAGTTCTTGTTGATCTCGTTGAAGCCCTCGTCGAACTTCCTCTGCATCTCGGTTTTGAGCTCTTCGAGCACGGTCGTGAGGTCCATGATGCCCTTGTCGAGGTCGTCCTTTTGCGTCTGCATGTCGCTGTAACGCTCAAAGAGGGCGGCGTAGTCCTCTTCGGCCCGCGGGTTGATGGGCCCGAGCGCCGTGATCTTGCGCTTTAAGTTGGCGATATTGTTGGCGGCCTGTGAGAGGTCGTATTCGGGATCGCGATATTCGAGCGCGGTCTCGTAGGTGAGCTGGTATTCCTCTTCCATGCGCTGCTGCATGTTTTCGAGAAGGGTCTCGGCCTTGGAAATTTCCAGCTCGCTCTGGTGCTTCTTTTCGGAGAGCGTCATCTGGCGGGCGAGGAGCTTTCTCTTCTCCTCCGCGAGGAGGGTCTGCCGCTCGTAGACGGCCTTCTTTTCCTCATCCGCCGCGGCGAGTTTCTTGCGGAGAATGCCGACGGCTTCCTGTTCTTCCTCGGTGAGCGCCGCCTTCTCCTCGTCGCGCTTCAAGGCCTCGATCTGCTTCTCGGTGCCCGCGATGGAAGAGCGCGTCTCCTCTACTTTCAACAATAAGTCCTGTTTTTCCTGTTTGAGGCGGGCGAGGTTGTCCTCGTCCGAGGCGAGCGTACTGCGGAGCGTCGCACCCTCGACTTCGAGCGCGTGCAGGCTCTCCGAGAGGGCGTCGCGGTTCTCTTTGAGTTTGCCGATCTCGACCTCCCGCTCCCCCGCTTCCTTGGCGGCCTCGCTGCGGATCCTGCTGAGAAGTTCCTCGTTTTCGGCCGAAGAGAGCACCTCGCTTTCGAGTTCGTCGGCCTTCCGCGTGAGCTGGGCAAGGAGGGCCGTGAAGTCGGCGATGTCCTTGTCGGCATCGGCGATGAGCGAGACGATGGCGAGTTCCTTCTCCGACAGCGCGGCAAAGCTGGCCGTCTGCTCCTGCACCTTGATGCGGAAGGCCTCGTAGGCCGCCCGTGCCTCGTCGAGGTCCTTGCCGCACGATTCGAGCGCCCCTTTGAGCTTTTCGATGACCGCCGTCTTTTTGGCGATCTCGTCCTCGCATTCCTTGATGCGGCGTTCCCCCGCAAAGAGGTGGCCGCTCTCTTTCCGTCTCGAACCGCCCGTGATGGCGCCCGAGGTCGCAATGGTGTCCCCGTCGAGGGTGACGATGCGGAAGGCGTGCGGATAGCGCTTGGAGATGTTCGTCGCGCTCGCGATCGTGTCGACGATGAGCGTGTTGCCGAGAAGGTTGGTGACGACACTGCTGTAATAGGGATCGTACTTGACGAGTTCGTCGGCGAGCCCCATTGCCCCGCTCTCACGGAGCGCGGAGCGGACCTCCGCGGAGTTGACGCGGGAGCGCATGCCGTCGACGGGAAGGAAAGTGACGACGCCCCAGCCCGTGCGCTTTAAGTATTCGACGAGCCATCTCGCGTCGTCCTGCGTGGCCGTGACGAGGTTCTGCATGGCCGCACCGAAGGCCGTCTCGATGGCGACTTCGTATTTTTTATCGGTATGTACGATGTCCGCGATCGCGCCCTTGATGCGCCGCCCCACTTCGGGATTCTTCTGCCCTTCGAGTTGGAGACGGCGAACGGAATCGCGGTAGCCCTCAAATTGATTTTTGAGGCTCTTGTAGAGTTCGAGATTGTTCTTGTAGCTTGCGATGGAGGAATTGGCCTCGACGATCTCCTGCGAGATCCTGCGCTCGCTGTTGGCGAGGTCGGAGATCTCGGAGGCGAGAGCGCTCTCCTCGTCGTTCTTCTTGTTGAGGAAGGCCTCGCAGAGCGCCTTTTCTTTGAGGCACTCCTCCTTTTGGCGGACATATTCGGTGCGGCGGGTCTGCGCCTTTTCGATGGCCGCCCTGACCTCGGCCGCACGGTCCTGCGCGGCGTCGCGCTTTGCCGCAAGACTGCCCGCGTTGGCCCTGAGGTCCGCAAGGTTTTCCACGGAGGAGAGCTCGCTCGCCCGCTTTTCGACGGAGAGCTTTTCGTAGGCCGTGATCCGCGCTTCGGCTTCGCGCAGTTTCATCGTGAGCTCTGCGCTCTCCCTGCCGATCTCGGCGGAACGCTCCCGCATCTTGCCGAGCTTCTTTTCGCCCTCTGCGACGAGCCCGTCGATGGTCTTGGTGCGGCGGACAGAGTAATCCACCGTCTCGGAAGCGGCGGCAAGTTCGCGCTTGTAGCTCTCGATACGGGCGGAAAGCACCTTGGCCTCCCCCGTCTTGTGCTCCATGCCGACCTCGTAGAGGCGGAGATTGTCATTGAGATCGCGGAGAACGGCGTCGTTGCGTTCCACCTGTCCCCTCGCGTCGGTCTCCTCGTTGTCGACCTCGGCAAGGCGCGCCTCGACGCCCGAGAGCTCCCGTTCGGCCTCTTCGATCTTCTTTCTGTGGCGGCCCGTCTCCTCGGTGAAGTTCTCATAGCGGAGAAGATAGGTATTGACTTCCTCGTGGCGGAGGTCCTCATAGTACCCGCGATATTTTTTGGCGGTCTCGGCCTGCTGTTCGAGGGGGCGGAGCTGTTTTTCGGCCTCGTCCATTCTCTGGATGAACACGGTGAGGTTGTCCCGCGCGTTCTGCAATTTATTCTCGATCTCGCGGCGTTGCAGTTTGAACTTCATGACGCCCGTCGCCTCTTCAAAGACGGCACGCCTGTCCTCGGGCTTGGCGTTCATGATGAGGTCCACCCTGTTCTGCCCGATGATGGAGTAGCCCTCCTTGCCGATCCCGACGTCATGCAGGAGCGCGACGATCTCTTTGAGCCTGCACGGCTGCATATTGAGAAGGTACTCGCTCTCGCCCGAGCGGTAGAGACGGCGCGTCATGGCGACCTCGGAATAGTCGACGTCGAAGAGGCGTGTCGAATTGTCGAACACGAGCGTAACTTCGCAGTAGCTGAGCTGACGCCGCGCCTCGGTGCCGTTGAAGATGACGTCCTGCATGGAAGTGCCGCGCAGGACCTTTGCCGACTGTTCGCCGAGCACCCATCTTACGGCGTCGGCGACGTTGGATTTGCCGCAGCCGTTGGGGCCGACGATACAGGTGACGCCGTCCTCGAATTTGATGGAGGTCTTGTCTGCGAAGGATTTGAACCCCGCCACCTTGATTTCTTTCAGATTCAATGCTGTGTCCTCTCTTTGAGTTTTTCAAGGAGCATCGCGGCCGCGCCTTCCTTTGCGGCCTGTTTGCTCTTTCCTCTTCCCGTCCCCCTTTCGCCGAGGGCCGTAACTTCCGCGACGAATTCCTCGCCGTCGGGGCGTTCGTGGTAGACGGGCGTCATCTTCGCCCTCTCCTGCACATACACTTGCAGGGCGGAGATGGGGTCTTTCATATCCATATATTCGAGATTTCTCTTCAAAAACTTTGCCGCCTCTTCGATGCCGCCATCGAGATAGATGCCCGCGGTCACGGCCTCGAAGATGCTCGAACGGACCTTGCCGCCCTTTCCGCCCATGTCCTCTTCGCGGTTGGAATGGCGCAAAAATTTCATGAGCCCCAACTTGTCCGCGACGGGCGTCAACGCCTCCTTGGAGACATATCCCTTGCGCTTTTCGGTCAGTTTCCCCTCATCCTTGTCGGAAGTGCGGAAGAGATAGTCGGAGACGATGAGTTGCAGAACGGCGTCTCCCAAAAATTCCAGCCTCTCGTTGTCCTCGCCGCCGTGGGCGATGTTGTTGCGGTAGGTGGAGTGGGTGAAACAGGTCTTTAAGAGCGACTTATCGCGGAAGGTGTAGCCGATGGCCTCCTCCGCCTCCCGGTACGTCTCCTCCGTCCAATCCTCGCCGTTTTTCATTCTTCCTCCGTTGAGGCGCCCGAGACGTTCAACATCTCCGCGATCTTGCCGATGAGGTCTCCCTCGTAGGCGTCGAGGATCTGGAACACGGCGGGCGTGATGCTGTTGGCCTTGGAGGAGCCGTGGCACTTGACGACGAGCTTTCTGAGCCCCAAGAACGGGCTCCCGCCGAGCTTGGCATAGTCGAGCATGTCACGAAGGCGATTGATCTGCTTCTTTGCAAACAGATAGCTGAGCTTACTGCCGAAATTTTTCTTGAATTCCGTCTTTAAGACGGCGGAGACCGTCTTTCCGCATCCCTCCACGGCCTTTAAGGCGATGTTGCCCGAGAAGCCGTCCGAGACGACGATGTCGACGTCGCCGTACATGATGTCTCTCCCCTCGACGTTGCCGACAAAATCGATGCCGCCAAAGTCTTTGAGAAGGGCAAACGCCTCTTGGTGCAGGGGGTCTCCCTTGTGCTCCTCGGTGCCGTTGTTGAGAAGGCCGACCTTGGGATGTTCGATGCCCTTGGTCCGCGCATACGCCGTTGCCATGAGGGCGAATTGCACGAGATATTGGGGCTTGCACTCGGCATTCGCGCCGCAGTCGCAAAGCAGGGTCTGCCCGCCGTGCACGTTGGGGATCCCGGGGCAGAGGGCGGGGCGAAGGATGCCCTTGATCCGCCCGATGTGCATGACGCCGCCCGTGAGCACTGCGCCCGTCGAACCCGCGGAGAGGAACCCCGCAACGTCCGGCTCGTCTTTGAGCATTCTGAGCCCGACGACGAGGGAACTATCCCGCTTGGTCCTGACGGCGGAAGTGGGGATATCGTCGCCCGTGATGACTTCCTTGCAGGGAATGACCTCGACGCGGTCGGGGTCGTAACTGTACTTTGCGAGTTCCCGCTCCACAAGCGCCTCATCGCCCGTAAAGACGAGGGAAAAATTCTTTCTCTTTTCGAGCGCAAGGAGCGCTCCTTTTATGATCTCCGCGGGGGCGTTGTCGCCGCCCATCGCGTCTACGATAACTCTTACCATTTTCTGCCTCTCTCCGTATAAAAAACGATACGTAGTTATTATACCATTTTTTTTTGGAAAAGACAATTCTTTGCGGCAATTTTCAGGGCGGGAAACGGTATATTTCCGCAAGAAATCGTCAAAAATGCGGGTACGGTGAGCGAAATGTCCTCCCGTTACATACAATGATAGCGGAGGATGCTCACAAAAGAGGTTATGTATGATCGTCAAACGCGGAGAATTGTATTATGCGGATCTGAGCCCCGTGGTGGGGAGCGAACAGGGCGGCGTGCGTCCCGTGCTCGTCGTGCAGAACGATACGGGAAACAAATACTCCCCCA
This sequence comes from uncultured Clostridia bacterium, assembly GCA_947629605.1. Taxonomy (GTDB): domain Bacteria; phylum Bacillota; class Clostridia; order Christensenellales; family Borkfalkiaceae; genus Gallimonas. The sequence continues at coordinate 19,423 of CANREK010000001.1, forward strand.
CCGTCATCGCCGCTGCCGTGACGAGCAAGATCCACAAGGCACGGCTCCCCACGCACATCGAACTGCCGTCCGCATTCGGCCTCGCGCGGGACAGCGTCATTCTTTTGGAGCAGATCCGTACGATCGACAAAAAGAGGTTGATGGCGCGGATCGGGGAACTTCCCCCCTCCACCATGTCCCGCGTCAACCGTGCGATCCTCATAAGTCTCGGCTTTGACAGCAGCATTGAGGCGAAGCCGTAATATTGCGCGGCGGAATGCTATGTACACCCATTCCGCCGCCGTGCACGGCGGCACGCCGTGCGCTCATGCTGACCCTGAGCGCAGTCGAAGGGGAAGCATCCCGGCAAACGGGCGGTGTAACACCCCCTCAGTCGCGCAAGGACAGCGCGACAGCTCCCCCTCAAGGGGGCGCCAAGAGTCCGCCTTGCCCACCCCTCGAGGGGTGGGTGTCACGCAGTGACGGGAGGGGTGCCATTCTCAATCCCCGCCGCAATTTTTAATTTTTCATTTTGAATTTCCCCCGTTGCGGCGAATGCAACGGTTTTTTTCTTGCCTCAAAGCGTTTTGTGTGCTATAATCTGTGGTATAAGAAAAGAAAGCGGAGGAAACCATGTCAGACAAAAAGAGCAAGGGCCAAGCGCTGCAAAAGGCGCTCGCCTACAAAAAACAAAATTACTATGAACAGGCCGACAAGGCCGAGCGGAAGGCCATCTTCGCCTATGCGGAGGGGTATAAAAACTTCCTCAACGCCGCCAAGACCGAGCGCGAGGCAACGGACTATGCCGTTTCCGCCGCCGAGAAGGCGGGATTCACCGAATATCACTTCGGCGATGCGCTCCGTGCGGGCGACAAAAAGTATTTTATCAACCGCGGCAAGTCCGTCGTCGTGTTCCGCGTCGGAACGCTCCCCTTGGAAGAGGATGGGCTCCGCATCATCGCCTCGCATATCGACGCCCCGCGCGTGGACATCAAGCAGAATCCTCTCTATGAGGACAGCGGCATGGCCTTTCTCAAAACGCACTACTACGGCGGCATCAAAAAGTATCAATGGACAGCGATCCCCCTCGCCCTGCACGGCGTCGTCATCTTAAAAGACGGCACCAAGGTGACGGTCAAAGTCGGCGAAGATCCCAAGGACCCCGTGTTCTACATCAACGACCTTCTCCCCCACCTCGGCGGCGAACAGATGAGCGGCAGTGCCAATAAGCTCATCGAGGGCGAACAGCTCAACGTGCTCGTCGGCGGCATGCCCTATCCCGACGACGAGGTCGACGGCAAGATCAAGCTCAACGTTTTGAATGTCCTGCACGACAAATACGGCATCGAAGAGGAAGATTTCCTCTCCGCGGAGCTCTCCGCCGTGCCCGCCTTCCCCGCCCGCGACGTCGGCTTTGACAGGGCCCTCATCGGCGCCTACGGCCATGACGACAGGGTCTGCGCCTATCCCGCATTGACGGCGGTGCTCGACAACGACACCCCTCATACCGTGCTCGCCATGCTCGTCGACAAGGAAGAGATCGGCAGCGAGGGCAACACGGGCATTCAATCCAAGGTCTACGAGGACCTCATGGAGGAGATCTCCCTCGCCATGGGCGCCAATTTCAGAAAGGTCAGGGCGGCGTCGAAGTGCCTCTCCTCGGATGTGACGGCGGCATTCGACCCCAACTTTGCGGGCGTCTACGAGAAGATGAACGCCGCAATGCTCTCCTGCGGGACTGCGATGTGCAAGTTCACGGGCGCACGGGGCAAGAGCGGCAGTAACGACGCCAATGCGGAATTCATCGGCGAGGTCAGAAAGATGTTCGCAGAGGGCGGCGTCGTCTGGCAGACGGCCGAGCTCGGCAAGGTGGATATCGGCGGCGGCGGAACGGTCGCAAAGTTCGTGGCCAACCTCAACATCGACACCGTCGATCTCGGCGTGCCCGTCATCTCGATGCACGCACCGTGGGAAGTCATCTCCAAGGCCGATTTGTATAGCAATTACAAGGCATTTTTGGCATTCATGAAATAAGCGTATCCGCATAAAAACGGCGACATATGTCGCCGTTTTTTGATGTCTGCCCCATGTTTGGCGGAGAGTCAAGTGCGTGTGCGGCGTCATGCTGAGCAGTAGAGTAAGAACGCAGTCTATGGAAGCGTGTCCGAAGCATCTCGCCGCACAATTGTGAATATCGCCCCGCGAGATTCTTCGAAATTGCCCCAATACGCTCTATGAGCCTCGTGGCTCAGAATGACGCGGGGCGGCAATGCGGTGACCCACCCCCTACCCCCCTCCTCGGGAGGGGGCGTTTTCACCGCAATTTTTCATTTTTAATTTTTAATTTTCAATTAAAAAAACACCCCATTGGGGTGTTTTTTGGGTTATACAAGTTCGATGATCGCTCTTTCGGCGCCATCGCCGCGGCGCTCGCCGAGGAGATAGATCCTCGTGTATCCGCCGCCCTGTCCGATCTCTTCCTTTCTCTGCGCATACTTGGGCGCGAGTTCGTCGAAGAGTTTCTCCATCAAGGGGTGCTGGTGATCCTGCGTGCGCTTTTTGAAGTCGCTCTTCTTTTCGTTGAACTCCTTCACTTCCTGCAAATCATACGTCTTTGCCATGACCGCGCGGCGGGCCGCAAGTTTCTTGGGACCGTCTTTATACGTCTTGGTCCTGATCTCCTTGCCCTTCTTGTCCTTGGTGACCTTTTCAACCTCGACGACGTCGTCGTAGGTGTTGACGGCCTTGGTGATGAGCTTTTCGACATAGGGGCGAAGCTCTTTGGCTCTCGCCTGCGTCGTTTCGATTTTACCGTACCACAAAAGCTGCGATGCTTGGTTCCTCAGAATCGCAAGTCTCTCCTTTGTGGGTCTGCCTAATTTCCCGGGCATCTTTTAATCCTCCTTTTTTTCAAGCGAAAGACCGTACTGTTCGAGTTTTTGCATGACTTCGTCGAGAGACTTTTTGCCGAGGTTTCTCACCTTCAACATCTCGTCCTCCGTCTTGCGGATGAGGTCCTCCACGGTGTGAATGTTTGCGCGTTTCAAGCAGTTGTAGGAGCGGACCGAGAAGTCCATGTCCTCGATCTTCATATTGAGGATCTGCTGCTGTTTATCGTCGTCCGTCTTGACGAGGATATCCATATCCTTGATGGTATCCGAGAGGTTGACGAACAGGTTGATGTGGTCCTGCATGATCTTTGCGGCCAGCGACACGATCTCTTTCCCCGAGAAGGTGCCGTCCGTCCAAACTTCTATCGTGAGCCTGTCGTAGTCGATGTTTTGGCCGACGCGGGCGGGCTCCACCTGATAGTTGACCTTTTGCACGGGCGTGTAGATGGAATCGATGGGAATATAATCGATGACGGGCTGTTTATTGTCCTTTGCGGGATGATACCCTCTGCCGCGGCCGATCGTGATCTCCATGTCGAGCTTTCCGCCCGCGTCCACCGTGCAGATGTATTGGTCGGAATTGATGATCTCGACCTCCGCATCCTGCGAGATGTCTGCGGCCGTGACGACGGCGGGGCCCTCCACGGTGAGGCGGAGAGTTTTGGTATAATCCTTATCGGTAACTCTTGTCTTGATGGCAAGCAGTTTGAGGTTGAGGATGATCTCGGTGACGTCCTCTTTGACGCCGGGAATGGAGGAGAACTCGTGCTTGACGGTCCCGTCCATGAACTTGATCCCCTGCGCGGCGGCCCCGGGGAGCGCGGAGAGCAGGATCCTCCTCAGACAGTTGCCTATTGTAAGACCGAATCCCTTTTCGAGCGGCTCAACGACGATCTTCGCATAGGATTTTGCTTCGTTTTCCGTGACCTCGATCTTGGGCATATCCATTTCTATCATAGGGCTACCTCCTTAACGGTTACTTGGAGTACAACTCAACAATCATATGCTCCGCGATCTGACTGTCGACATCTTCGCGGGTAGGAAGCGCCAAAACCTTGCCTTCCAGCTTCTCCGGATCGAATTCCAGCCACTTGGGCATGTTTGCGACCTTCATCCCTTTGATCTGCTCAAAGAATTTGTTGTCCTTTTTGTTCTCCTTGACGGCGATGACGTCCCCCGCCTTTACGCTGTAAGAGGGCACGGTGACCGTTCTGCCGTTGACGGTGAAATGGGCATGGTTGACGAGCTGTCTTGCCTGCGTCCTCGAAACGCCGATCCCCATGCGGAAGATGACGTTGTCGAGCCTTCTTTCGAGCAGGGAGAGCATGTTCTCGCCCGTGATGCCCTTCATGCGGTCTGCGACCTCGTAGTAGTGGCGGAATTGCCCCTCCTGCACGCCGTAGATGCGCTTGGTCTTTTGCTTTTCACGAAGTTGAAGCCCATACTCGGAGACCTTTTTCCTGCCTGCGCCGTGCTGTCCGGGAGGAAGGGGGCGCTTGTTGAAGGGGCACTTTTCCATGTAGCACTTGTCGCCCTTCAAAAAGAGCTTGGAGCCTTCACGTCTGCAAAGTTTGCATTTTGCGTCTCTATATACTGCCATTGCATTATCCTCCTGTTATACTCTTCTGCGCTTGGGCGGGCGGCAGCCGTTGTGGGGAATGGGCGAAACGTCGGAGATGAGCGTCACTTCCAGCTCGCAGTTCGCGAGCGCTCTGATCGCCGA
>CANREK010000002.1 GCA_947629605.1 uncultured Clostridia bacterium
TAATGCTTCCGCGGCCAAATCGATTGATGCACAAAGCACTTTCGCTCGAACAGTTTCTTTACGAAGGCCGCAGGCCGAGCAAAGAAACTGTTCGAAACTATTTATCCTTATTCGTTTTCAAGATTTGCATAAACACTTCGCTGGGGACGTCGACGGTGCCGATCTTGCGCATGCGCTTCTTGCCCTCTTTCTGCTTTTCGAGGAGCTTTTTCTTGCGCGTGATGTCGCCGCCGTAGCACTTGGCGAGCACGTCTTTGCGGACGGCCTTGACCGTCTCGCGGGCAATGATCTTCCCGCCGATCGCCGCCTGTACGGGGATCTCAAAGAGCTGTCTCGGAATGGCATCCTTCAAATTTTCGCAGAGCGTTCTGCCGCGCGTGTACGCCCGTTCCTCATGCACGATCGTGGAGAGCGCGTCGCACACGTCGCCGTTGAGGAGAATGTCGAGCCGCACCAGCGGGCTCTTTTGGTACCCTGCGAGTTCATAATCGAAACTCGCGTAGCCCTTGGTCCTCGATTTGAGCTCGTCGAAAAAGTCATAGACGATCTCGTTGAGGGGGAGAAGGTAGTCCAGCTTCACCCGCCGCGCGTCGAGATAGGTCATGTCACGGAACGTGCCGCGCTTGTCCTGGCAGAGGTCCATGACGGGGCCCAAAAAGTCGGGCGGGGAGTAGACTTCCGCCTTGACGATGGGCTCTTCCATATAGTCGATCTCGGAGACGGGGGGAAGGTGAGAGGGGTTGTCCACATAGAACTGCGTGCCGTCGGTCTTGTGCACGAGGTAAGAGACGGAGGGCGCCGTCGTGATGATGTCGAGGTTGAATTCCCGCTCGATGCGCTCCTGAATGATCTCCATGTGTAAAAGTCCCAAAAATCCGCAGCGGAACCCGAAGCCGAGCGCGATGGAATTGTCGGGCTCAAAGGTGAGCGAGGCATCGTTGAGTTTGAGTTTCAAAATGGCCTCTTTGAGGTCGAGAAACTTGCTTCCGTCGAGGGGATAGATGCCGCAAAAGACGACGGGTTGGACCTTTTTATAGCCGGGCAAAGGGGCCGTGTCGGGAAATTCCGCCGAGATGACCGTGTCGCCGACGGCGATGTCCTCAATGGACTTGATGCTCGCCGCAATGTAGCCGACTTCCCCCGCAAGCAGGGCGTCTTTGGGCTGCAACTGCGGGGAGAAGGCGCCGACTTCGGTCACGTCATAGACCTTGTCGGAGAGACATCCCTTGATCCTGTCGCCCACCTTCACACTGCCGTCTTTGATACGGACAAAGAGGATGACCCCCTTGTAATTGTCGTAATAACTGTCGAAAATGAGTGCTTTGAGGGGGGCGTCGGTGTCGCCGTCGGGCGGCGGAATGAGCTTGACGATGGCTTCGAGCACGTCGCGCATGTTCGTGCCCTCCTTGGCCGAGACGCAGGGGGCGTTGGAAGCGTCGAGCCCGATGACGTCTTCGATTTCCGCCTTGGTCTCATCGATGCGGGCGGAGGCGAGGTCGATCTTGTTGATGACGGGGACGATTTCAAGATGATTGTCGTCGGCAAGGTATGCGTTGGCGAGCGTCTGCGCTTCCACCCCTTGGGTCGCATCCACGATGAGGAGCGCCCCTTCGCACGCGGCGAGGGAGCGGGAGACTTCATAGGTAAAGTCGACATGGCCGGGGGTATCGATGAGGTTGAGCTCGTACTCCTGCCCGTCGAGGGCGGTGTAGTACATGCGCACGGGGGTGAGTTTGATGGTGATGCCCCGCTCACGCTCGATATCCATGCTGTCGAGGAGCTGTTCTTCCATATCACGCTGACTGACTTGCCCCGTGAGCTCCATGATGCGGTCGGCGATGGTGCTCTTGCCGTGGTCGATATGCGCGATGATGCAGAAATTTCTTAAATTCCGATTGGGACGTGACATGACTTTATTATAGCCGATTTTTTGCAAGATTGCAATGAAAATGGAAATGAAATTGGAATTAAGACAAAGACACAATGTTGCCCCCTCCATGGGAGGGAACAAGCGCGGCGGCATTCGCCGCGCTCATGCTGAGCGTAGCGAAGCATCCCAGCAAACCTACGGAAGTAATTAAACATTAAAAATGAAAAGTTAAAAATTGCGGCGGGGCATGATTAGAACGCGTTGCCCATCCCCATGCCCCCTCCTCGGGAGGGGGCAGCATGAGCGCGGCGGCAATTTTACAAAATCACCTCACGACGTTCGCCGCGAGGTGATTGTTTTAATAGATATCTTCGCTAATACCAAGCCAAAAATCGGCCGTTAGCTCATACGCAATCGACATTTGTTTCAGATTATCGTATCCGGGTTTCGCTTTCCCCTTGATCCACTCACTGACTTGCGCCTGTCTGATGCCGATCTTTGTCGCAAATTCCGTTTGCGTGATGCCATTTTCCAAAAGGAAACATCTTAATATGTCTTTGAACTCACGCTCCATAAAATTATTATATAGAAATTTCTATAAATTTTCTTGACATATAGAAAATTCTATGTTATGATTGTGATATAGAAAAATCTATAAGGAGCGAATTATGTCTACGGAGGAAAAATTGATCGATTATGTTGTGGAAGATGAGGAAGTACAGGAAAAGTGCCGCGAAATGGTCTATAACGGGCTAAAAAATTATGCCAACAGTGATGATTATAAACTTCTCGCTGAACATGATCCTCAGCTGGCGGCCGCATTGACAAAGTCGGATCTGCCCTTGAAATTCGGCGCAGCGCCTCTCATACAGGGGCTTAAATTGACCGGGATGGCATGGGGCGAAAGGCACGTTCGCACCAATGACGGTTCGTGGATCGTGGACGCAAAGATCCGCGCACCTTTTGAAACGGAACCAAAGTTCTATTTATTGAATTACAGGGATGTGTCCCCGGCGACCTTATCGACTGCTATGAAATTTTTCGGGTTCTACGATGAAGGGATCCACGCATCGGATATCGTGATTCCCTCGGAAAAGAATCTGAGAAAAATTTTGAAAACTGCCGGAGAGGAGGCGCTACGCAAGACAGTTGAGGGTTGGAGCGGTTATTATACATCGCTCGACCGCAACACGGATGGGGAAACTATCCAGTGTACCGACAAAAAAATCTTATACGTCAACCCTGTTTATGCAACGGTTCCCGATGAAAAAGACGCGAAAAAGAAAAAAGAAGTGGAAATCGGCTATATCGGCACGAATAAATCGGTTGATTTTTATCCCTTTAACCTCGGACAAAATGCAAAAGAGAAGGTTGCGGCGGTGCAACGCAAGAAAAAAACAGTAAAGGGAGTTGTTTCGGCAATCGTCGCATTGGGAATTGCCGTTGCCGTGATTTTATTTATTGTACTGAAATAAAGCGTAACCCCGCCCCGCCGCCCCTTTTTAAGGGGCGGCGGGGCGGGGATTTTCTTTGCCGCTTTCCAAGTTAACCACCGGTGCGGCGGCGGGGCATGGCCCCGCCGCCGCGCTCATGCTGAGCGTAGCGAAGCATCCCAGCAAACCTACGGAAGTAGTTATTCCGCGGGTCTAACGGGATTCTTCGGTCGCTACGCTCCCTCAGAATGAGCGTCGGGTGCTCGTGGCGCACCAAAAGCGCACGGCGTTCCGCCGTGCGCTCATGCTGAACGCATGTGAAGCATCCCGGCAAACCAACGGACAAACCGCTGTTTCCTCTTGCAAATTTCGCACTTATGTGCTAAAATAGCGATATGAATGCCGAATTTTTGAAGACAATCCCCATCGCCCATAGGGGACTGCATGACGGGGAGCGGCCCGAGAACTCCCTGCCCGCCTTCCTCGCCGCCGTCGAACACGGCTATGCCATCGAGACAGACGTGCGCTTCACCAAGGATAGACAGCTCGTCGTCTTTCATGACGACACCCTTCTCCGCATGACGGGCGACCCCCGCGCCGTCTCCGAGTGCACCCTTGCGGACCTCGCTCCTCTGCGCCTCGGCGGAAAATCCGCACCCATCCTGCTGTTTTCCGACTTTTTGAGGGAAGTGGGCGGCCGAGTTCCGCTCTTGATTGAAATCAAAAATATGCCGCACGTCAAGGGGAAAGAGATCGCCGCGGCGATGTGCGGGAGCTTGAAGGAATACGCGGGCGAGTACGCCGTGCAGTCCTTCAACCCGCTCTACGTGAGGGCCTACAAAAAGCTGTGCCCCGATGTCCCCTGCGGCGTGTTGGGGACGGCCGAAGCGGGCGCCGCGAAGGGCATGGAGAAGCGAATTATCAAACATATGTCACTGAATTTTTGGGTGAAGCCCGACTTTGTCAGCTATCGCAAGGAGGATCTGCCGCGGAAAGAGGTCACAAAATTCAAAGGCGTCAAGCTCGCGTGGGTGGTTCGCTCCGAGGCGGAATCCATTTCCGCCCGCACCTTCGTCGACAACATCATATTTGAGGACTTTTTACCGTAATTCGGCGAACTCATTATGCAGTTGCCCGCGCATGCTGTGCGACCGCCCCGCGTCATTCTGAGCCACGAGGCTCATAGAGAGTACGGGTGCAATTCCGAAGAATCTCGCGGGGCGGTATTCACAATTGTGCGGCGAGATGCTTCGGACACGCTTCCGTAGACTTTGTTCTTACTCCTCGGCTCAGCATGACGCCGCACCACTCTTGGCTCCCCCTTGCGGGAGAGCTGTCACCGCAGGTGACTGAGTGGGTGTTACTCCGCCCGTTTGCTGGGATTCTTCGCTACGCTCAGAATGAGCGCCATGACACAAAAAAAGGCAGGGCGCGGAGGCGCCTTGCCTTAAAAAATCGCACATATGTTGCAAATTTTATTGCCAATCGCTGACATTCACCCAGCTTGAAAGGAATTCCGCCTCCTCCGGCTTTTTCTTGACGGACTGCGACGCCGCCACGATGGGCAGGATGCGCTGGACATATTGAATGGCCGTGTCCGTCTTTTTGCAGAAGAGGTGCAGGTACTTTTCGGCAAGGTCCTCGCGCTTTTGCAGTTTGAAGATGAGATAGGTCCTCGCGGCGTCGGCCGAGCCGTTCCCCTGCGTCGCGTGCGACCAGTCGATGATATAGGGCGTGCCATCCTTCGTTATGATGACGTTGGAGGGCTGAAAATCGCCGTGGCAGAGTTTGTTGTGGCGGGGGAGCCCGTCAAGGCGCACATGCAGGTCGTAGCGGACGGTTGCGGGGAAGCCGCTCGCCGAGATCTTGGCGTGCATCTTGTCGCGCAGGTGCCCGAGAAGGGGCACTTTTTCTTTGCTCATTTTGATCTGCAAATCGACGAAAAATTCGAGATATTCATCGGTTTTTTCGGGATACTTCTGCATGAGATCTTCGAGCGTGTCCCCCTCGATGAACTCCCAGATGAGCGACCACTTCCCGTTGATAACCTCGACGCCGAGGACCTTGGGAATGTGGAGGGAAGTCTCCTCGACCCGCGCCTGATTGAGCGCTTCGTTGAGGATGCCCGCCTTGGAAAAGCTCTCGTCGAAGGACTTGATGAGCTTGTCGCCGTCGCGGTACAGTTTTTTGCCCGCGCTCTCGTGAATCAATTCCATAAAAACCTCCTGTCCCGCGGGGAACTATCCCGCAATTTCTGTTCAAGTTCATTATACACCAAACGGGGCGGAAAGTAAAGCCCCGTTTGGCAATTTATGAACGTATTTTGTGCGGTATTGGCATTTTTGGGGATGGGTTGAATGGGGCCGTAGAAACATGCGCCCCGCGTCATTCTGAGCGGCGGGTGTTGTACGAAGTCCGGTGACCCTACCCGAAGAATCTCGCGGGGCGAAGTCCACAATGGTGCGGCGAGATGCTTCGGACTCACCCTCGTAGACTACGTTTGTAGTCCGCGGCTCAGCATGACGCCGCACCCCGCCGCAATTTTTCATTTTTCATTTTTAATTTTTAATTCCGTCGCCGCGCCTCACTCCTCTTCTTTTCCCAAAACGAGGGCGAGGACTTCAAGCCTCTGTTCAAGTTCGACGAGGCGGGCGCCGTCTTTGGAAGAGGTCGGCTTCTCGTTTTCGCGGCAGAGCCTGTTTGCGCCGAGAAGTTTGAGGCCGAACACGGCGAGTGCGGTCACGGCCAAAAAGGTCAAAACGCCCGCGATCGCCGTGAATACGACGGGGAGCATGCTGCTGCTCGTTCTCAGAATGTTATCGGCGGCAATCGCCGTCGCGATCGCAAAGAGCACCGTCAAAAAGAGGGCCACCGACGTGAAAATAATGTAGTGCTTTCTGTTCGCGGCGAAGGCCTCGCGGCGCTTCTCTTGCGCCTCTTCCACGGTCGGGCGGAGCTCTTCCGCCTCTTTTTTGTAGGCCGCACGCTCGTTTTTGAGGGTCTTGCCCATTTTTTCGAGGAGAAGCGCTCTGCCCGCGTCGAAGCGTTCGAGATCTTCCGCCCGCTCTTCGGTGTAGAGCCGCTTTGTGTCGGTGAAGTTTTTCGTCGCCGCCGCAAATAGCCCGAAAATTGCCGTCTCGCTGTCGGCGTCGTAGGCGGTGGCCCCCGAAAATTTCTCTTCGGCCTCCTCAAACTGTTCCGAAGCGAGCAAAGCGTTGCCCTCGTCGAGCAGTTTCTTGCATGCCGCGGCGGCCTCTTCCCGTGCCTTTTCGCGGCGGGCGAGTTCCTCTTCGACTTGCGACTGCGACATGCCCGCAAGCGTCTCGTCGTACTCCTCGGGGAACTCAAAGGCGACTTCTTCCTCTTCGCCTTCCGTGCCCTCTAAGGCATCCGTCTCGCCGTCGGCGGTCCGTTTGATGCGGATGCCGCGGCCTTCCTCTTCGTCAAGGATCCTTTCTTCCATGTCATTCTCCTTCCCCCTCGCCCTCCGAAAGGGCATAGGGGTTTTTCTTTGATTTTATGCTCCGCGGGTACACGCTTTTGAGCACGAGCGCTCTGTCCTTTCCGCGGTATCGGCTCTTTGCCCATGCGGCGAGTTCTCCCGTCTCGAAGAGGGCGAACGCCGCACTGCCCGACCCCGTCATCGACGCGCCGAGCGGGGAGAAACTTCTCGCATCCGAGAGGGCAGTCCCGACGCACGGCTCCAAGGCCTTGGCCGCTTCCGAGAGATGGTTGGAGCAGTACCGCGCCGCGCCCGCGATGTCGTTTTTGGCGAAGAGGGCAAACGCCTTTTCGGTGACGGGAGAGAAAACGCTGCCCTGCCTGTCGAATTCCGCATAGCAGTCTCCCGCCGAGACGCCCCGCGCGGGACAGAGCACGAGGAAGTGCATCTCGGGTTCGGCAGCCGAAAATTCCAGCCTGTCGCCGCGGCCGCGCATCCGTGCGAGCCCGCCCGTGAGCAGGTACTTGGTATCGCTTCCCAAACGGTCGGCGAGCGAATTTGCCCCACCCATGTCCGGGACCCCATAGAGCCTTTTCATGCCGAGGAGCACACCCGCCGCATCCGCCGAGGACCCGCCGAGCCCCCCGCCGATGGGGATATTTTTGTAGATGACGATGTCCGCGCCGTTCGTTTGGAAGGCGGAGACAAAGGCCTCCGCGGCCCGCAGGGCGTTGTTCTCTTCGGGCGGAATGCCCTCGCTTCCCATGCCGTGCATGACGACGGAGCACAATGTATCCTTGCGCCTTTTCAGCACGACCCTGTCGAAGAGATCTACGGTGACGACGACGGAGTCGAGCATGTGGAACCCGTTTTCCTTGCCCGTGACGTCGAGCGTCAGATTGAGTTTTGCATAGGCGTTGAGCCGAACGACGTTCATCATATCCATTGTAGCACACTTTTTCGGGAAAAGCAAGCGGTGGGGATTGAGAATGGCGCGGCGCCCGCCGCCGCGCTTATGCTGAGCGCATGTGAAGGATCCGCCTTATTCTCAAGGCCTACCCCCTTTGGGGGGAGGCTCCGCCGTAGGCGGTGGTGGGGGGATATCGCCCACAATAATCCCCCCCATCCGTCTTTGCTAACGCAAATCCACCCTCCCCCCGTAGGGGGTAGGGCTTACTGCGGCGAGATTCTTCGGGCTTCGCCCTCAGAATGAGCAGCCGGCTCTGCGCGACAAAAGCGCACACACCTACTCCGCCCGTTTGCTACGCCCCATCATTCCGCCGTGCAACAAAAAAACAAAAAAATATTGTGTAAAACACTTGACGGGCGAGAGGGGGGGGGTGCTATAATCTGGATATATTCCAAAAGAAAAGGAGAAACAAGGGTATGAAAAAGACAGCAATTCTTGCAACAGCCATGGCGGCGGCCCTGTGCCTTGCGCCCCTCGCGGCGTGCGGCGGCGGAGCCGAACCGGGTGTGAAGGTCGACGGGAAGGCCTTCAACCTCGCCGACTATGTCACAGAACTTCCCGAGAGCAGGACGGTGGAAGGGCTCACGCAGATCCCCAAGATAAGTTCCATGAAAAAACTCGATCTCCGTCTCAGCTTTTTCTCGTCGCCGAATTACAGCGAGCCCATCGGCGTCGCCAAACAGCACGGTACGGGCGACAATGCCGAAAAGTACTGCCTCTACGATCTCGGCAAGGGGCAGAGCCTTTCGGGGTGGTATACGACCATCACAACGATCAGTTCCTCGCCCTTCCTCAGATTGGTGACGGGAAGCAGCGACACCGACGCAACCCTTCACATTGCCTATCCCACGGGGGAACTTGTCACCTCGTCTACCTTCACGAGCGAGGACGCCTATGACATTTCCACCGATTACGGCACCTACTATGCGGACGGCGAGAGCGCACGGTATTACAGCGTTACCTACCCGACGGGTTCATCGACGGCGACCGCCTATGTTGCCTATCGGGACGGCGCATGGAAGAAGTTGACCGAATCGGACATCAATGCGCAGCCTTCGACGGGCGGATATGAAGTCGGTGACACGCTCGGCATCGTCAAGACCCCTCTTGTCGAGTGGAACGGCGGCGACGAGGAAGATTATCCCGACTATCTCTATAAGGATTACAGTTTCAGGGCGGAGGGCAGCAGCCAAACGACCAAGATCACGCTCTACAAGGGCGAGGAAGCGCAGGATTCCCTGTTCCTCTTCGGCGGACAGTCGGTCGTCTTGGGCGTCGTCGGGAAGTACTTCTACTACTACGACAGACAGCCCGTCAGCACGGAAGCCAAGAGCGGTTACAATGTTGAGATCACGTCTTATAATACAGTGGAGAAGTACAACATGGTCCTTCACCGCTACGACTTTGTGGAAGGCAAGGATGAGACTGTCGAGAGCGACTACATCTTCGGCGTGAGCTCATCAAACGCTGCGCTCTACAACAAGAACGCAAAGGATTTCGACAAGCTCGTCGTCAATGCCTACAAGAAGGCGAACGGCGTCGCAGTCCTTTCGAGCGGGGCGCCCGTCTACACCGTCATTCTTGACGACGAGGCGAAAGTTTCCTTCGACCTCACGGGGAAGGACGTCTCGGGGGCCTTCTATCAACTCTCTTCGACCCGCTTCCTCTCGGGTTCCACGATCATGGATGCGGAAATGAACACGGTGGTCGCCCTTCCGTCGAGCTATTCGTCGAGCTCCGCCTCCTCCTTGGTTTGGGAAGGGCAGTCGCTCATCCTGTGCTCCACGAGCTCGGGCATCATCGCCGTGGACTATGACGGCACGGTGAAGATCGCGGGCATCCAGAGCATGAGCGGCGTCTGCGACAACACCATTCTCGGATCGAACAAGAATGGCGAGAGTGCCCTCTTCTCCAAGAACGACCCGACGGGGACGACGCTGGCATCCAAGCTCGGAAGCAACTATTCGTCGCTCGGGCGCGGCCTGTACTATACGAGCGAAGATGGGACTTACACCTTCTACAACTGCCTCGGGACCAAGGTCGGCGAATTTGCGGCATACAGCTACCTCGGGAACCCGACGGCGTACGGCGAAAAGTACTACCTCAGCACGAACGACGTCGACTACAACTATGTGACATTGCTCTTTGAGTGATCGGAAAAGGATCGCGCCCCTCAACCGCTCCGCGGTTGAGGGGCTATTTTTAATTATAAAAAATTCCCCCGCGGGAACGGTCAACGTTCGGGCGGGGGTGCCACACAAATTCATTTACAGATACTTTTTCAATTCCTTGATGATGAGGTCGGCGATGTAGCGGCAGCCGCGGTGGGTCGGGTGCACGCCATCCTCGGCAAACGCCGCGGGTTTGATGTCCTGCGTGACGCCGTTAAAGATCTCGTCGAGGGGCACGAGCGGCAGCTCCTCGGTGCGGGCGATCTCGCGGATGACGGCGATATAGGTGTTGAGATAGGGGCGGAAGCGGCGTTTATCCTGCATGTCGAGCACATAGGGCTCCACCAAGATGATCTTCGCCCCGCACTTTTTGAGCGCCTTGACGATGGAGAGGTAGTTGTGCGAGAACTGCTCCTCCGTGACGATCTCCTCCGACGTGAAGCGGCGCCAGACGTCGTTGACGCCCACTTCGAGCACGACCACGTCGGGTTTTACCGCCGTGACCTCATGGACGCGGGCGAGGAGCTCTTCGGTGCGGTCTCCCCCGACGCCGAAATTCAGGATCTCGAATTCCGTATCGGGATAGAGCGGGCGGAGCTTGCTCGCCGCAATTTTGACGAATCCCTCGCCGAGATCGGTCGGGTCGGAAAGATTTCTCCCCGCTTCGGTAATGGAATCTCCGAAAAAGACAAGTTTCATACATCCCACCTCTTATGACTGTTTCGCAAATTTATCGAGATAACTCTTGATGCATTTCTCGATGATCGTGACCGCCTCGTCGCGGTGCGCGATCTCCTTCACCGTCGTCGTCTTGTGTTCGAGCGTCTTATAGACCTCGAAAAAGTGCATCATTTCGTCGAAGATGTGCTTGGGGAGCTCGTGGATGTCGTAATAATCATTATAAGAGGGGTCCTTAAAGGGAATGGCAATGATCTTTTCGTCGAGGGAGCCCCCGTCGATCATCTTGATGACGCCGATGGGGTAGCAGGTGACGAGGGTCATGGGGTAGATGACCTCGTTGGTCAAGACGAGCACGTCGAGCGGGTCGCCATCTTCGGCATAGGTGCGGGGAATAAATCCGTAGTTCGCGGGATAGACTGTGGAAGTATAGAGCACGCGGTCGAGCTTTAAGAGGCCCGTCTCCTTGTCGAGTTCGTATTTCGCCTTGCTGCCCTTGGGGATCTCGATCAGCGCTTCAAAGGACTTGGAAGAAATGCGCTTGGGATCGATGTCGTGCCAAATGTTCATATTTTTCCTCCGTAGTTTCATTTTAACATATTTTTGGAGATGTCGCAAGGGCAAAACAGCGAATTTTCCGAAAAAATTTAGGAAAAGTAAGAAAATATACTTTGACATTCTCTCCGATTTGTGCTATATTGATATCGTTGAGGCTCAAAGAGCCGAAACTCCCGCCCCTCGGCCCGCCGAATATCGCAAATGAGGGCCAAGGCGCGGAGTTGCCTCAACCTGTGGAAGTACCCAAGAGGCTCAAGGGGCTCCCCTGCTAAGGGAGTAGTACCGTTGCAGGTAGCGCGGGTTCGAATCCCGCCTTCCACGCCACGCCCGCCGACATCCGTCGGCGGGCGCAATTTTTTATCAAAAGGGAGTGCGGCGGCGAGGGGACCTTCCGCCTTGACAATCGCCCCATCTCACGCTATAATAGAGCCATGAACGTCTACCTTGACTATGCGGCAACGACGCCGATGCGGGAGGAAGTCCTCGCGGCCATGCTGCCCTATCTCAAAGAAAATTTCGGCAACCCCGATTCTCTCCACGCCTTCGGGAGAGAGGCGGCCCATGCCGTCACCGCCGCGCGGGATAAGATCGCCGCGATCCTCGGCGTAAAGGCGAACGAAGTCTACTTCACCTCGGGCGGAACGGAGGCGAATAATTGGGCGGTTCGCTGTCTCGGCGAGGGGGATATTCTCTACTCTCCCATCGAACATGCCGCCACCATGTCCGCGATCCCGCTCAGAAATTGCAAAAAGGCCATACCATGTCCGATTTCGGCGGACGGGACCGTGCAGACGGATTTTGGCGGCACCATGTCCGAGACCCCCGCGCTCGTCTGCGTGATGGCGGTCAACAACGAGACGGGTTGCATTCAGCCCATTGAGGAGCTTGCCGCCCTCGCCCATGCACGCGGCGGGGCGCTCTTTTCGGACTGCGTACAGGCGGCCGCCACGCTCGACCTCAAAACGGTTTTGAAGCACGCCGACGCCATCTCCCTCTCCGCCCACAAGATCGGCGGGCCCAAGGGGGTAGGGGCGCTCGTCGTGAAGGGCGGGGTCCCGCTTCGCCCCCTCCTCGTCGGCGGGGAACAGGAGAGGAACCGCCGCGGCGGGACGCTCAACGTCGCCGGCATCGTCGGCCTCGCGCGGGCGCTCGAACTTGCGCAGGGGGAGCGGGAAGCCTACTGCACCCACACGGGGCGCATGCGCGACCTCTTCGAGAAAACCATCCTCTCCGCACTCGGAGGCTCGGTCAAGATCGACGGGGAGAATCGGGCGCCCAACATTTCCCACATCACATTTGCGGGCGGCGGCGATGCCTTTTTGACGCTTCTCGACCTCAACGGCGTCGCGGCGTCGGGGGGAGCCGCCTGTTCCGCCCATGCCGCGCTTCCCTCGCACGTCATGCTCGCGATGGGTAGGAGCGAGGAAGAGGCCAAACGGGGGGTGCGCTTCTCCTTCGGCCGCGAGACGACGGAGGAGGAAGTCCTCTTCGCCGCCACCACCGTCATCCGCTGCGCGGCACGGAGCGCGAATTAAAAATTAAAAATGAAAAATTAAAAATTGCGGCCCCGCGTCATCCTGAGCGGAGCCCGTAGGGCGGAGTCGAAGGATCCGCCTTATTCTCAAGGCCTACCCCCTGTGGGGGGAGGCTCCGCCGTAGGCGGTGGTGGGGGGGGATAAGGCTCCTCCTTGGGGAGGAGCTGTCGAGCGGAGCGAGACTGAGGCAGGGAATGTTCCCCTCTTTCGTCTGCCGTATGGCAGACACCTTCCCCTTAA
This sequence comes from uncultured Clostridia bacterium, assembly GCA_947629605.1. Classification (GTDB taxonomy): domain Bacteria; phylum Bacillota; class Clostridia; order Christensenellales; family Borkfalkiaceae; genus Gallimonas. Next base: position 12,898 of record CANREK010000002.1, read on the forward strand.
GTGGAAGGCATGCCCCCCATCCGTCTTTGCTAACGCAAATCCACCCTCCCCCCGTAGGGGGTAGGGCTTACTGCGGTGATGGTTCGACTACGCTCACCATGACGTAATTGGAACGGTGCCGTAAAGCATTGAGGGCCGCCCCACCCCCTCAGTCACGCGCCCTCGCGTGACTGAGGGGGTGTCATTCCAATCGCCGCACTTCATCCCCCAACATTCTTGCCCTGTCGGGACGATTCGACAGGGATTTTTTCTTCTAATTCGGCGTTTTGCGGCATACATTATGATTGCTATGGCGGGGAAGCCGCCGAAAAAACAACAACGAGGTGTGTCATGAACGAAGAATTGAGCTATGCGGAAATGCTCGAGATCCCCGTGGAAACGGTGACGGTAACACGCAAGGAAAAACGTAAAAAACAGCAGGAGAGCGACAGTGAACTCAAAGACAAGGTCGTCGAAAAGGTCAACGACCGCATGCAGGAAACCTACGACGACCCGCTCTACGCCGAGAGCACGCCCATCGAGCGGGAAGAGAGGCCCGAGAGCAAAAAGACGCGGCGGGCGAAAAGGGTGCTCTTTGCCGAATTCGCCGCCGTCTGTGCCATCTGCGCCGCCATCTTTTTGACCAATATCTTTGTGCCCGCGAGCGCGATCAATACCTTTGTGCGCAGTCTCTTCCAAGGGGAAGGGGAGACCGCCGCCGATACGCGGACCTATCAAGACTTCACCCTCTCGCCCATCGTCAATGAGTTTGAGGACGTCGAACTCGCCGTCTCCGACACGGGCGTGCTCTCCTTCACGGCCAAGTGCTCCGTCTACGCCCCCTGCGAGGGCTCCCTCGTCTCTGTCAACGGCGACAGCGCGAGCGGATATACGGTGGAACTCAAACACTCCGACTCCTTCTCCACGATCATCAGCGGCCTCGACGACGTCTACTATTCGGTCGGGCAGAACGTAAAGAGCAATGTCCCGCTGGCCTATTCCGACGGAGAGGGGCAGGTCCGCGTCATGTTCTATTCGGACGGCGGGCTCATCAACGGCTACAAGGTGGCGGAAAACACCCTTGCATGGGCATAAATTTCGGTTGAGCGTTCACCCGCTCTGCATCGCGGTGGGGATCCTGTCGGCATTCACGGGATCCCTTCTTGTCTTTCTCTCCGCCTGTCTCGCGGCGCTCGAACACGAATGCGCCCACGCCTTTGTCGCAAGGCGGTACGGCTTTGAGCTCGACAGGATGATCTTGATGCCGTACGGGGCGGTCATCGGCGGAGACCTTACGGGCATCTCGCGGAGGGAAGAGCTCTGCGTGCTCGTCGCGGGGCCGCTCGCAAATGCCGCTACGGGTCTCTTTTTTGTGGCCCTGTGGTGGCTCTATCCCGAGACGTACGCCTACACCGACACCGCGGCATGGGTCTCCTTTTCCCTCTTTTTTGTGAACCTCCTGCCCGCGTGGCCGCTCGACGGCGGCAGAGTTCTGCGCCTCGCGCTTTCCCCCCTCGGAGAGCGGAAATCGCTGCATATGTGCCAAATTTTTACGGTTTTGATCGCGGCGGGGGTGCTCGGATACTTCATCTATACCTGCTTTTCGGAGCCCGCTTGGACGGCGCTGCCGTTTGCGCTTCTCCTCACGGCGGGGGCGTTCGGGGGCGGGCGGTACCGCCGCATCTCCTTTTCGAGGGAGAAGGCCTTCCGCCGCGGGATCCCCGAGTGGCGCGTCGCCGTCTCTTCGGACATGAAACTCTACAAGGCGCTCAAATTTTTGCGCGAGGACAGATATCTCACCCTGCTTCTCTTCAACGAGGACGGCTTCTTTGCCGAACTCACTGAGGAGGAACTCATGGCCGCCCTGCAAGGGGGGGATTATTCCCTCCCGCTCGCCACATTTGTGCCATAAGCCATTCAAAATGCTTGAAAAATTCCCCGCGCCGTGCTACAATACAGAGGAAACACCATGACCGATCAAGAATACAAAAAACGCAACTTATATCGCATTTTGCGGCGGGCGGCGGGCATCTTCGTCGCCGCCTGTATCATCGTGGCGGTGGGGATATGGAACTACTTCGTGCCCTTCCGCCGCTATCTTCCCGTTTACGGCATCGTGGAGAGGGGAGAGGGCGAAGTGCGCATCCACTTCCTCGACGTGGGACAGGGGGACTGCGAGATCGTCGAACTTGCGGACGGCTCGGCCATCGTCATCGACACGGGCAACGGCTCTTGGGAAAACAATAATCATATCCTGCAATACCTCAAAAGTCTGCATATAAGTACGCTTTTTTTGGTGATCACCCATGCCGACACCGACCACTGCGGCGGCGCATCCGCGCTCCTTTCCGATTGGCAGGTCGAGGCGGTGTTCCTCCCCGTTCTCTCCTCCTCGCTCGATACGTTCGAGAACATTCTGACCCTTGCCGAAGGGCAGGGCGCGGCACTTTGGAAACTCGCACGGTACAGCGTCATCGCGCGGGCGGACGCCTATGCCGCCTGCATTTCGCCCTATTCCGCCGACGAGACCGACGCCAACGACAGCTCCACCGTGCTCTATTTCAGCTACGCGGGTGTCAATGTGCTCTTCACGGGCGACATCTCCGAGGAACGCGAAAAGAGGCTCCTCGCGGAGCAGAAACTCGGCGACGAGCTCGGCGAACACCTCTTCGACAGCGGAAATTATGCCGTGCGCCTCGAAGAGACGGATATTTTGAAGGTCGCCCACCACGGCTCGGATGGGTCGTCGTCGGCGGAATGGCTGTCGCTCTTGTCGCCCAAGACGGCGGTCGTCTCCTGCGGACAGGACAATCGCTATGGCCACCCCACCGAGGGCGCGATCGCCCGCATGGAAGCCGTCGGCGCCGACGTGTACCGCACCGACGAGCTCGGCGACATCATGGTCACGATCTCAAAAAACGGCACTTATACGACGGAATACCACTATTATTGAGAAAAAGCGCGTGCCGTGCACGCGCTCATGCTGAGCCCTCTCTTGCCCTCCCCCTGCGTAGGGGGAGGGGTAGGAGTGGGGGTCCGCCCCTAATGTCCTACGGTCCATTCCGAGTGAGTCATCCTTCCCGTCTCTTACTTTATCTTACTCTTCCAGATCTTCTCAAACCGCTCTTCGGCGGCGAGGAGCTCCTTCGCAAGCGACTTGATGTCCTCATCCGCCTCGTCGTCGCTCATGTCCGACAGCGTGGTTTTGAGCGCCGTGATGCCCATGACGGTGCCCTGCACCATCATCTCGGCGATGTGCGCGGAGGAATCATCCTTCATCGTGCTCATCTTGATACTCGACCACATCATCGCCTTCTTGATGGGTCCCGGGTTTTTGAGTTCGATGTTCTTGTCCCGCGCCAGCGTCGCCGCTCTTCCGCAGAAGCTCTCGTATTCCTCATGCTCGCGCATCAGCTCCTCGCGGAGCTCCGTCTCCGTCGTCTCGGGCAGAATGTCCGTGATGGATTGCAGCGCCAACTGACAGTTGCGGTGGATCTCCGCCAAAACTTCTTCACTTTTTTTGATTTCCATATCGATCTCCTTCTATCGGAAGTTTGTGTTTTTTGCGCGATTCTATGCAAAACCGCTTGACTTTTCCCCATCGCTATGCTAAATTATACTATGAGCCGCTAAGAACGGGCTTTTTAAGCGTCTGTTTTTTTGAAACGGACCGCCTAAGATATCTTGCGAGACCGGGAAGAGGAGGTAAAAGCGAAAATGTACGCAATCATCGAAAACGGCGGGAAGCAGTACAAAGTTTCCGAGGGCGACGTCTTAAAGGTTGAAAAACTCAACGCGGAAGTCGGCGCCGAAGTCACTTTCAACGTCGTGATGCTCGCAGACGGCGACACCGTCAAAGTGGGCAGCGAGGCAGCTTCCGCAAAGGTGACCGCAATCGTGCAAGCGCAGGATAAGTACAAGAAGATCATCGTCTTTAAGTATAAGTCCAAGAAGAACGAGCGCAAAAAGCAGGGCCACCGCCAGCCGTTCACCGCTGTCAAGATCGAAAAGATCGAAGCCTGACCCAAGGGGCTCGGCCCCGATTCGACAAGGGCGATCGCCCGAAAATTTGAAAATCAAGGAGAATGGAACAATGTTTTTTATCCGTTTGTTCGCGCATAAAAAAGGTACAGGTTCCTCCCACAACGGGCGCGACTCCGAGGCGAAAAGGCTCGGCGTAAAGCGTCAAGACGGGCAGGAAGTGCTCGCGGGCAGCATCCTTGTGCGCCAGAGAGGCACCAAGATCTACCCCGGCAACAACGTCGGCATCGGCGGAGACGATACGCTCTTCGCTTTGAAGGACGGCGTCGTCAAGTATGAGCGCAAGGGAAGAGACAAGAAGCAAGTCAGCGTCTATTAAAAATCCAAAACTTCGCCGAGACGGCGGAGTTTTTTGTAAATTAAAAATGATAAATGAAAAATTGTGGCGGTGGGGTTTTCAGAATGCGGCGGGGCGGCGCCCCGCCGCTCATGCTGAACGTACGTGAAGCATCCCGGCAAACCTACGGAAGCAATTTTCGCCCCGCGCTCATGCTGAACGCACGTGAAGCATCCCAGCAAACCTACGGAAGCAACATGCTTATTGTCCATTGGAGTCCGCCCGTTTGCTGGGATTCTTCAGTCGCTTCGCTCCTTCAGAATGAGCGGACGAGGCTTGTGTCACAGCAAAGGCGCACGGCGGTACGCCGTGCGCTCATGCTGAACGCACGTGAAGCATCCCAGCAAACCTACGGAAGCAACATGCTTATTGTCCATTGGAGTCCGCGCGTTTGCTGGGATTCTTCCCCTTCGGCTACGCTCAGGGTCAGAATGAGCCTCACCCCCTTGACAAACAAGCATAAGTACTGTATACTAAAACCATGAAAATCGAAACATATGTGCTGAAAAACGGCATTGAGATCCCCAAACTCGGGCTCGGCACCTTCCGCATCCGACCCGACGACTGTGAAAAGACGGTCGCTTCCGCCATTCAAAACGGCTACCGCCTCATCGACACCGCCAATGTCTACATGAACGAACGCGCCGTCGGCCGCGGCGTCAAAAATGCGGGCGTTGACCGTGACGAGATCATCGTTGCGTCAAAAATCTGGCCCACGGAATATAAATATAAGAAGGCGGGGAAGGCCATCGACGCGACGCTTGCCCGTCTCGGCCTCGACGTGCTCGACCTTCTCATCCTTCACCAGCCGTTCGGCAGGGTGGAAGAGGCCTGGCGGGCGGCCGAGGAAGCCGTCAAAGCGGGCAAGGTGCGGATGCTCGGTGTCTCCAACTTTGATGAGGCCGATCTCGAAAAAATCAACACTTATAGCACGATTAAGCCTGTTTTGGATCAGGTGGAATGCCATCCTTACTGCCAAAGACGCGCCCTTTCCGCCTACCTCAAAGCGCATGATATCCTGCTGGAATCGTGGTACCCGCTCGGCAGCGGAAGCGGGGGGCTCTTCGGCGAGAAGGCCGTCGTAGAGCTTGCGGAGAAGTATCAAAAAGCGCCCGCGCAGGTCATTCTGCGGTGGCAGATCGAGGAGGGCTATCTCCCCATTCCCGGTACAAAAAATCCCGCCCATGCCGCCGAAAACGCCGATATCTTCGATTTTTCGTTGACGGAAGAGGAGCTCGCCTCCCTCCGCGCCCTCGACAGGAACGAGCGCTTCTTCAAGATGAAAAAGGGCATCCAAAAGTATATGGTCTTTTTCCAGAGGATGAAGTACGACAAACAGAAATAGCCCCTCCAAAGGGGCGAAATCCGTCTCGCGGAGGGCTCTTTCAAAAAAAACAGAAAATTTTTTTTGAAATCAAAGAAAAACGCTTGATTTATTCGCGCGGATATGGTATATTTATCAAGCAAATCGGAAGTTTAGCTCAGCCGGGAGAGCACTTGCCTTACAAGCAAGGGGTCATAGGTTCGAACCCTATAACTTCCACCATACAGTGCGGATAGCTTTTTATGCGGGAATAGCTCAGTGGTAGAGCGTCACCTTGCCAAGGTGAATGTCGCGGGTTCGAGTCTCGTTTCCCGCTCCAAACACAGCTCCGCACTGTTTTTTTTCGGCGCCATAGCCAAGTGGTAAGGCAAGGGTCTGCAAAACCCTGACTCCCCGGTTCAAATCCGGGTGGCGCCTCCAATCAAGGGCACCCGCGCGGCGCCCTTTTGATGTTTTTGTGTGGCGGAAACTTGCCTTGACGAGGCAGAAATCAAAACATTGCAAAAAATATCCCAAAGGGAGATTTTTTGCGAAGAGGAGACGTCGCCATGAAAACGAGCTTTTCGAGAGAAAAGCGAGAAAATGTGGCGAACGTCGACGAGCCGGTGTGGTGGAATTGGCAGACGCGCGTCGCCGTAAGCTCCGCTTTGAGCACTTTTCTTTCGGAAAAGTGCAAGTGCGCTCCGCTACGGCTCCTTTTCCCGAGAAATCTTTGCTTCGCAAATCTTTTTCGGGAGCCCTGTCCCTTGCGTCTCATAGTACGAGCATAAGGGATCGTTCGACAAATCTGAATATGCGCCGGTGTGGTGGAATTGGCAGACGCAAGGGACTTAAAATCCCTCGGGATAAAACCCGTGTCGGTTCGAGCCCGACCACCGGCACCACGTCGCGGCAAAGCGACTTTTGGAAGCGATCGCCTTTCGGCGGTCGCTATCCTTTTGCCGCTTGCCGCTCCTTTTCCCCAAAAAATACTTCGTCTTTTTTTGGGAGCTCTGATGCGATTTGAATCGGGATGAGGCTGACGCACTCAAAAAAGCACCCGACAAGGTGCCTTTCTTAAATGAAATATGCCTATCGTTCGTCATACGATTAAGAAATAAAAAAGCACGAATCAAAAGCCTAAAAATTGGTACGTGAAAAAGGCATGGTGGAATAAAAAAGATGAGCTTCGTAAGCGATCTGTCAAATGCAGATGCCACCGAGGAGAAGCCGTTTGCTTCATGCTCATCTTGTCTCTATTATACTTGAATGCAAGGGAAAAGTCAATTGTTTTTTGAGAAATGAGCAATGAAAGGGTATAAGCGTGTTTTGTGGATCGCGGGATATTGGCGGTAGGCTTCGCGGTTAGGTACTTTATCTATACGGGGTAAAGTTATGACACTTCGGAATTTCTTTCGCCGTATCGATTACCGGCATTACATCTGCAATTAAAAATTGCGGCGGGGCGATTGAGAATGCGACGGGGCGTCGCCCCGCCGCTTATGCTGAACGTACGTGAAGGATCCCATTAAACCTACGGAGCAGAATGTTTCTCCGCCCGCTTGCTGGGATTCTTCGGTCGCTTTGCTCCCTCAGAATGAGCGGAGCGAATACGGACAACCGTGCGGCGAGATGCTTCGGAAACGCTTCCGTAAACTGCGTTCCCACTTCCGCAGCTCAGCATGACGCCGCACGCCTCATCTGCGCCTTATTTTTGCACGATGAATTTTTTCACGGTCGCGGGGACACCGGCGGCCATGCAGTTGTCGGGTAGATCCTTGGTGACGACGCTCCCCGCGGCGATCACGCAGCCGTTGCCGATGTTGACCCCCGGCAAAACCGCCACGTTCGCGCCGAACCAACAGTTGTCGCCAATACGGATGGGGAGGGCCGTTTCCAGCCCCTCGTTCCTCTCCGCGATATTCAGGGGATGGTTGGCGGTGTAGAATCCGCAAAACGGACCGATAAATACGTTTTTTCCGAGGAAAATTCCGCCCCCATCCATAAAATAACAGCCGTGATTGACAAAATTATTTTCCCCGAAATGGGTGTAGATCCCGTAATCGAAATAGACGGGGGCAAGCACGGTGAGCCCCTTGGGAAGCTCGACGCCGAGTAGCTTTTGGAGGGCGGAGAGCTGTTCGTCGCTGCCGGGTTTGGACATGTTGAAATCGAAGCAGAGCGTCTCGGCCTTCTGCCGCTCGGCGATCAGCTCCGGGTCGAAATTGGCATCGTACCATTCGCCTTTCAGCATTTTTTCTTTTTCTGTCATGATTTTTTCTCCATATGTTGTTGATTTTTATAAAGTTTTTTGTGAATCAAGAAAAAACAATTGTCAGGATGATGGCCAAACCTGCAAGGACTGCTAAAATGCCAATAAAAATCCGTGATCCGCTACCGTACTGCTTGTCGTGAATGGGCCATGTTTTGTTGTATTCCGAGCGAGGTTCCGTTGACCGCCTTGCGTCGGGTTCAGAAGAGGGCTG
>CANREK010000003.1 GCA_947629605.1 uncultured Clostridia bacterium
GGCGTCACCGACGAGAGCCAAAACAAGATCTATCTCCGTCCCGAGACGGCGCAGGGGGAATTTGTCAACTTCCTCAACGTCCAGCGCACGACGCGGGCGAAGGTCCCCTTCGGCATCGCGCAGATCGGCAAGGCCTTCCGCAACGAGATCACGCCCGGGAACTTCATCTTCCGCACCATCGAATTCGAACAGATGGAGCACCAATGGTTCTGCAAAGAGGGCACCGATGAGGCGTTCTATCAAGAGTTCAAACAGAAGGCGCTGCAATTTTTGCTCGACTTGGGCTTCAAAAAGGAACATCTCCGTTTCCACGACCACGACAAGCTCGCCCACTACGCAAAAGAGGCGTGCGACATCCAATATCTCTATCCCATGGGCTGGCAGGAGCTCAACGGCATCCACAACCGCACCGATTACGACCTTTCCCGTCATCAAGAGTACTCGGGCAAGAGCCTCATGTACATCGACCCCGTGGATGGCTCGCGGTTCATTCCCTATGTCGTCGAATACAGTATCGGCGCAGACCGTCTCATGCTCGCCGTGCTCTCCGAGGCGTATGAGGAGCAGAAGCTCGACGACGGCGAAACGCGCAACGTCATGCACTTCCACCCCGCGATTTCGGCATATAAGGCCGCGATTTTGCCCCTGCAAAAGAATCTCGCACCCAAGGCGAAAGAGGTGCTCAACAATCTCCGCCGCCGCTTCTCCGTCATCTACGACGAGGCGGGGTCCATCGGCAAGCGCTACCGCCGCCAAGACGAGATCGGCACGCCGTACTGCATCACCATCGACTTTGAGACGCTGGAAAACGACACCGTGACCATCCGCGACCGCGACACGATGGAGCAGGTGCGCCTCGACGAAGAGGGGATCATCTCCTTCCTCACCGAAAAGTGCGTTTTTTGACACATATGTTGCGAAAAACGGCAGCCTGCCTGCCGTTTTTTTAATGCAAAATTAAAAATGAAAAATGAAAAATTGCGGTGGGCGATTGGAATGACGATGTGCGGCGTCATGCTGAGCTACGGACCTCAACCGCAGTCCACGAGAGTAAGTCCGAAGCATCTCGCCGCACAATAGTCCGTATTCGCCCCGCGAGATTCTTCGGAAGCGCCCCCTTACTCTTTACGACCGCAGCTGCTCAGAATGACGCGGGGCGGCAATGAGGTGACCCACCCCCTTGATCCCCCTCCCATGGAGGGGGCAGAATGATGTGGGTAGCTCAGCATGAGCGCACGGCGGCACGCCGTGCGCCTTTTGTGCGGCACGGCGCCCCTCTTTTCAAAAATGTCATATATTTTTCTGACAAATCGGCGCAAATGTGTTGACGCGGTGAAAATTTTTATATATAATGGGAATATTCCAATGCATTGGAGCACATATGACACTCCCGATCCTCATCACACTCTCGCTCTATATCGCGCTCTCGGCGCTTGCGATCCTGCTCTATATTCCAAAGCTGGTGCAGTTCCGCTATGCCTTTCAGAAGCCGACGTACAAAAAGGCGACGGTAGAGAGGCGCATCTCCATCGTCATTCCCGCGCGGAATGAGAGCGCCGTGATCGGCGATCTCTTTGCTTCCATCAAAAAGCAGACCTATCCGAGAGAATTTTTCGACGTCAACGTCATCGTCAAGGATCCCGAGGATCCCACGATCGCCCTTGCAAGGGAGCTCGGCGCCGAAGTCTTTGTCGTGCCCGACCAGCGCTGCAAGGGGGATGCGCTCGACGCCTATTTCAAGGCCATCAAGGAAAAAATCGCAACATATGATGCGTTTGTCATCGTCGATGCCGACGCTCTGCTCGACAGGGCGTACGTCGCCGAACTCAACAACGCGCTCGAACACAACTACGACATCTACCTCACACGCAAGTTCGTCAAAAATTATCTCGGCGGGAGAAGGGCAAGGACCGTGTTTACGAAATGTTCCGCGCTCACATGGCCCATTCTCGACGACCTCGGCAACAAGTACCGCATGCAGAAGGACATGCCCCTCAACATGTGCGGACAGGGCATGATGGTGCGCCGCTCGGTCATCGAACGCCTCGGCGGCTGGCCGTACAGGACCCTCACGGAGGACTACGAGCTCAAACTCGATTCCCTCTTGAAGGGGTTCCGCTCCATGTTCTATCCCTATGCCATCATCTACACGGAGGAAGCGCTTCACCACAGGGACAACTTTCAGCGGCGCGTGCGCTGGCTCACGGGCTACTCGCAGTGCGACAGAAAATATAAACAGCAGATCGCGGAACAGATCAAAAAGCGGGGCTCCTTCACTTCGGGGGAGCGGGAATACTTCTTCGGCGTCGTGCCGCTCATCCTCTTCCTCGTCTTTTCGGTCGCGACGGTCATCACGGGCGCGGGGCTCGCCATATGGTACGCTTTGACGGGTTCGAGGCTATGGTTTTGGGCGGTGATGCTGCTCATCGTACTGCCGTTCGGGGTCATGTATGTCCTGCTCCTCGGTTACAGCGTCTTGGCGCTCCTCGCCTGTCCCGAGATGTTCGCCCCGCTCGGCTTTTGGGAAAAGACGGGGACCGTGCTCTTTAATCCCTTCTATCTTCTCGAATACGTGCCCATCTACATCATCAGTCGCCGCTATGCCAAAAAGGGCAGCGACGCGGGTTGGGAACAGACCGCCCGCGTGGAATACGACAAACCGCCCGAAGAGGAATAACACAAAATCCGCCACATATGTGACGGATTTTTTTTGTTGAATTGAGCGCCGTGCGCTCATGCTGAACGCATGTGAAGCATCCCGTTAAACCTACGGACTCCATTGTCCTACGGACCATTCTGATTGCGTCATGGTGAGCTCCGTCGAACCATCACCTTATTATAATGCGGTGATCCTTCGACACGACGCAAGGGCGCGTCGGCTCAGGATGACGCATTTGGAACGTTGCCCACCCCCTACCCCCTCCTCGGGAGGGGGCAAAAAAGGGACCCGCCGCGGCGCCCGCCCCCTCCATGGGAGGGGGACCAAGGGGGTGGGTCACCGCCGTTCATCCCGAGGGCCGCAACGGTCAAAATTATAAAAAATCAGTTGATTACAAATTGTAATCAACTGACCCCAAACTCAATCGTCATACCGGAGGGGGATGCCGTAGGCGGACTCGTAGCATTCCTTCCACTCTTCCTCGGCACGGCGCTTCATCTCCTGCATGCGCTCCGTCTTGGGGAGCGTCTCATCGCCGTAGACCGCGGGGAGAATGTGGATGCGGACACGCTTCAAGTGTCCCCTCTTGTTCCGCTTGAAGGTGCAGAAAATGGGCAGCACGGGCACCGAAAATTTTGCGGCATAGTGAAAGGCGCCGTCCTTCATGGGGCGGGGCTTTTGATAGTTCGTCCACATGACCTGTTCGGCATAAAAATTGACGATCTTGCCCTTTTTCAGCTGCCGTTCCATCTCGGCGAGGAGATTGCGCGTCGCCTCTCTGTCCTTGGAGAACGGCCACATGCCGCCATGGCGGATGATATGCCCCGCGAACCCCCGCTTGTTGTTCCACGGCGCCATCGTGTGGAAGGTGCGGAAGTGCCCCGCCGCCGTGCGCACGAGGAGAGTGTCGAGATAGTTAAAGTGGTTGCAGACGGAGATCGCGCCCGACTTCTTGATGGCCTTTAAGTTCTCTTTGCCCTCCACCCTGACGCCGCCGTAGGCGATCCGGAAGAGGGGGCGGGTGAAGAGCTTCAAAAACGTTCTCCAAAATCCCGTGAGAAAACGGTCGAATCCCCTTTGGCGGTAGCGGAAGTTCTTGTCGGGCATCTCCCAAGTGCCAAGAAGGGGGATATAGCGAAAGTCGAAACGGCGATGCCGTTCGAGCGTCGCCTGAATTCCGCGGATCTTTTGATTTTTTGTCCTCTTTTGCACCACCGAGTTCCCCCGTTCGGTCTTTTTTTTATTGTACCCGAATCGGAGCGAATTGTCAAGCGTTATATGTCTGTTCGGCGGGGCTATACAGGTCGAATTCGCCGTCCAAATCAAAATTGTCGCCGTCGTCGAACGCGGCAAGTTTGGAGACGGAGACTTCATACGCCGTCATCGTGACCGTCTCTTCCTCGGAGAGACGCTTTTGATATTCACGGCTCTGAATGCGGCCCGAGAGCGCGATCCTGTCCCCCACTTTGAGGGTCTGCACGAAGCGGGCATTTCTCCCCCATGCGATGCAGGGAATGTAGTCGGACTTGTTGTAGGCGCGGTTGACGGCGACGAGAAGGTCGGCGATCTCGCGGTTGAAGGGCGTCGTGCGGTAGACGGGCGGCTTGCAGATGTACCCCGAGAGGACAATGCTGTTGGGGTTCTGCGCGGTGGGTTCGACGAGCTCCCGCACAAAGACGGTGAGCATGAGGCGGGACTTGCCGCCTTCGAGCTTATTATAGCTGCGGAATTGCCCGACGGCGCAGATACGGCTGCCGATTTTGAGGTCGTTGCCCTTGATGAGCCGTTCCGAGACGGTGACGGGCAGGATGTCCGCCTGACCCGAGAGACGCAGGACCTTGACGAAGAATTCGTAGAATCCCTCGCCGTAGACCTCATGGGAAAACGTCGCCTCTGTGACGATCTCCCCGCAAAAGTAAACTCTGTTGTTCTTTTCCGTGCTGTGATCCATATTCCGATTGGTACCTCCAAGTATTTCGTGTCGATTTTATTGCGCCGTGGTGAGCGACTGCACACACCCCTCCCGCCCCTATGGGGCACCCACCCCTCGAGGGGTGGGCAAGAGTATCCCTTGGCTCCCCCTCGAGGGGGAGCTGTCGCGTAGCGACTGAGGGGGTGTCATTCTAAATCACCCCGCCGCAATTTTTCATTTTTAATTTTTAATTTTTAATTATCTTTATTTACGCCGCGTTTTCTGCGATCTGGCGGCCCGTGGCGTCGATCTTGTAGCCGTCGCGGTAGATGAGTTCGCCGATGGGCACGAACTCAAACCCCTTGGCGCGGAGGGTGTCGATGAGAATGGGCAGCGCTTCCGCCGTATGCAGGCCGTTGTTGTGGCAGAGTATGATGGACCCGCTCTTCACGCGCGAGATGACCCGCTCCGCGATGTCCGACGCCGAGAGGTCCTTCCAATCGAGGGAATCGACGTCCCATTGAATGGGATAGAGCCCCATGGCGTTTGACGTGTCGATGAGAAGGTCGTCATAGTCGCCGTAGGGCGGGCGGAAGAGCTCGACGGTCTTCCCCGTGACCGCCGTGATGGCGTCGACGGAAGAGCGCAGCTCCGCCCTTATCTCGCTCTCGGAGAGGCGGGACATGTAGGAATGGGTCGCGCTGTGCGTGCCGATCTCGTGCCCCGCGTCGGAGACCTTTTTGAGATAGTCGGGGTGGTCCTTCGCCCAAAATTCCACGGTGAAAAAGGTCGCCCTGACGCCGCCCTCTTCCAGATGTTTGAGAATGTCGTCGGTGTATTCCACGCCCCACGCGCAGTCAAAGGAGATGGCGATCTTGTTGTCGTCGCGGCCGACGGAGTAGATGGGGAGCGAGCGGTTCACGCTCGAATAGACCTCGACGGCGCCCGAAAAGTTCGCTGCAAGGAGCGCAACGGCGACGGCGAGCAGCACGGCCGCCGCGGAGAGCAGTGTTTTGAGCTTCACGGTGAAAAATTTCATCCGCATCACCTGTATCCTATCATAGAGTACGGGGGAAATTTTTGGAAGATCCGCGCGGTCCTTGACGAATTTCCGCGAAAACCTTCTCCCCGCCGAATGCTTATCCATATGCGGCGTTTTCCCAAAAAATGCGCACTTATTGCAAAATATCGTGCACTCTACTGTGAGTAGAGCCACTTCCCGCGGCGGTGGAGCGGAAACGGGGAAGAGTAGGCAAGTTCCTCAAAACGGTAGGTTGTATTTTCGGCCGTTTCGCGGTATGCTATGTATTGCCAAGGGAGGCAACTATGCAATTTGAAATTTTGACGGATTCATCGGCGAACATCCCCGACGAACTCTTGCGGGAGCGGAACATCCATATCCTCTCCTATCGACTGCTCGACGGCGACGAAGAGCGGGACTGCGACTTGGGCGGCGGCTTCCGTGAAGCGGCCAAGGAGCACTACAAAAAGATGCGGGCGGGCAAGGAAATGCGGACTTCCCTCATCTCCAAGGAGCGCATTATGGAGGCGCTCGTTCCCTTGCTCGAAGCCGAGAAGGATGTCTTTTTCGTGACGATCGCCTCGGGCATCAGCGGGACCTACGCGCAGGCCGTCTCCGCCGCCAAGGACCTTTCCCAAACCTATCCCGAGCGGAAGATCGTCATCGCGGACAGCTCCAACGCGTCCATGGGCGAAGGACTTCTCGTGCTCCGCGTGGCCGACCTTCGGGACATGGGCGAGAGCATCGACGCATGTGCCGCGTGGTTCGAGCGCAACCGCTATAAAATGAACAGTTATGTCACGGTCGGCGACCTCAAATATCTCCGAAAAGGGGGCAGGATCTCCGCCGCCGTCGCCTTTGCGGGCGCCCTTCTCAACATCAAGCCCATTCTCAAAGCCGATGGCGAAAAACAGGCCAAACTCGTCGTCTGCGGCAAGGAACGGGGCAGAAAAAAGGCCATCGCGGCCCTCCTTGCGGCGTTCGACGGCAACTGTGTTCACCCCGAGGCGCAGACGGTCGCCATCACCCATGCCGACTGCGAGGAGGAAGCGCTCGCCCTCGCCGATGCCCTCCGTGAGCGCGGCGTGAAAGACATCATCATCGAGTATTACGACATCTGCACGGGGTCGCACGTCGGGCCCGACACGATCGCGCTGTTCTTTTTGGGAAAGGACCGCCGCGGCAATGCGGAAGCAACGGAAAAGGCGCCTTCCAATCGGAAAGCGCCCGCCAAATCGAGCATATAAGTTGTGGATTTTTGAGGGAAGAAGGGAACACCGCCTCACCCGCTACGCGGGAGCTCCCCCTCAAGGGGGCGCCAAGACTTGCCCACCCCTCCGAGGGGTGGGTGTCGAGCGTAGCGAGACGGAAGGGGTGTTACGCACGGCGGTACGCCGTGCGCTCATTCTCACTTTTCATTCTCCTTTATCCCGAACGGGTGCTTGTCGTAGACGCTCGTGAGGGTCAGGGCGTCCACCTCTTTCGCGCCCGCGCGTTTTAGGACCGTGGCAAGCTCGCTCACCGTCGACCCCGTCGTCAACGTGTCGTCGATGATGAGCAGTTTTTTATTCTTGACGCCCTTTCGGTCGGTGACGTGGAAACACCCTTCCAGATTTTTCTCCCGCTCCGTGCGGCCGAGCGATTTTTGTGAGCCCGTCTCGTGGATCTTCGTCACGGCGTCGAGCAGAGGGATGCCGCTCAGGCGGGACAGCTCCTCGGCGATGAGGCGGGACTGGTTGTAGCCCCGCTTTTTGTATGCCCGCTCGGTCATGGGGACAAACACCATGGCGTCGGCGCCGAATTCATCGAGCAGGGGCAACATGAGCTCCGCCGCCGTGCGATAGAAATACTTTTGTTTCTTCGCCCGAACGACGATCCGCGCCCCTTCCCCCTCATGCAGAAGGGGAGAACGGGCCCTGTCCACCATGAGCCTCTTTTGCTTGCATTCGAGGCAGATGCCCGGCTCCCCCACCTTTCGGCCGCACAGGGGACAGATGTTGCCGTCGTTCCACGGCAGAACTTTGCGGCACTTGTCGCACACTCTCTCGCCGCCGAACACTTCCCTTCCGCAGAGGTCGCAGGTGAAGTTGTGCGTGTCGTCGTACCGCCGCACCGCCTCGCTTATGCGTTGAAAAATTGTCATATTGTTTTCCTTTTTTGTATTTTCCCCGCCCCCCTACCCCCCTCCCCAAGGAGGGGGCATATGGCTCCCCCTTGGGGGGGAGCTGTCACCGCAGGTGACTGAGGAGGGGATCCTCTAAATCGGCAAATGGTTTAAGATATCTTCACATATGCCTTTGAAATTTTTTTGAATGTCTATATTCGTATAACGCAAAATGGTATATCCCAAGCTACGAAGATATTCATCCCTCTCTTTGTCATAGACAGTAGCTTCCTCTTCGTAGTGTTGTGCTCCGTCCGCTTCTATGATGAGCTTTGCCAAAGGGCAATAAAAATCTACAATATATCGCCCTATTACAAATTGTCGGTGGACTTGGCACGGCAAAGTGCAGAGAAAGTTATACCAAAGACGACGCTCTTCCTTGGTCATGTTTTTGCGGAGCTCCCGCGCTCGCGGAGTAAGATTTGGATTGTTTGTCAGAGCCATGGTTGTATTTTACACCTTTTTTTCACGAAAGGCAATGAGTTTTGAAAAATTTTCCTACTCCCCCCTACCCGTTAGTGGCAGGGACCGCCGCAGGTGACTAAGGAGAGGGACATTCCCCTCTTTCGTCTGCCATGCGGCAGACACCTTCCCCCCAAGGGGAAGGCATAAGCGCTCATTTTTAATTCAAAAAAAACGGAGCTTATTGCTCCGTTTGGGATCGATTCAAGATAAATCAAAAGTCGTCGTCCTCGTCATCATCGTCGTCATCGTCGTCGGTGAGGGTATAGATCTCGTCGCCCGTGACGTAGTCGAGGTCCTCTTCGTCGTTGTCGTGGTACTCCTCTTCCTCGGGCTCCTCCTCTTCGTCGGCCGCGTCGAGGTCGCCGCTCATGGCTTCGTCGAGTTTCCCCATCTCCTCGTCGAGATCGTCGGTGTCGTCGTCGAGATACTCTCTCCACTCGTCATCGTCGTCGTTCTCGGGGTCGATCTCTTCCGTCTCGTATTCGGCCTTTTTCTTGCATTCGTCGCACATCTTTTCGCCGGCACGCATCATGTTCTCGCCGCAGATGGGGCAGACCTCCATGGAGACCTCGTCCTCTTCCGCCTCGTCGACATCGCTGACGATCCCCTTTAATTCTCTGAGGCACACGTCGCAGAATTCCTGCTTATCCGCGTCGATGTAGTTGAGTTCGCAACGCGGGCACTTCATGTAATGCGCCATACTCTTTCCTCCTCCGGCTGTTCCGCCCATTGGGCTAATAAATTATATTAAGATTTAATTTTTTTGTAAACTGTTTTGCGTGCTATTTTGGAAAATTTTTTTGAAAAATGAAAACATTTTTTTGTTTTTCTTCATCGGCCCATGTTTTTGGGCAAAAAAATCTCCGCGGCGGGCGCGGAGATTGAAATTTTTGTCATTCCTGAGGCTTCCCTTCCTCGGGCGCGGGCGCCTCTTCGGGTGCCTCTTCGGCGGGAGTTTCCTCAACAGGAGCCTCTTCAACGGGTGCCTCTTCGGCGGGGGTTTCCTCAACAGGAGCTTCGTCTGCGGGAGTTTCGTCCGCGGGCTCTGCGACAAGAACTTCCTCTGCGGGCTCTTCGTCGGTCGCATAGACGTCCACGTCGCGGTCGTCCGTCGTATCGACGTTCATTTTCTCCTCTTCGGCGGGAGCCGTCTCCTTCTTCTTGCGGAGCACGACGATGACCGCCGCAGCGCAGCCGATGACCACGACGCCGATGGCGATGCCGATGAGCGCCCATGCCCAACCGGGAAGTCCCGATTCCGTCTCTTCCTCGGCGGGAAGGGTGTAGTGGGCGAGGGTGTTCTCCCAATAGGTCGCAACGGCTTCGTCGTCCGCTTCCGTCCATTCGCCGATCTTGGTCACGAAATAGGAATAGGTGCGGTAGCTTGCGCCGCTCTCGTCCTTGTAGTCGGCGGCCTTGTAGAGGTCGTTATCGGTGCCGTCGATGAATGCCTTGAACGCCGTCTTTTCGGTCTCGGAATAGAGATAGGTCTCGCTCCGGCCGTTGTCGGTCGCAAACTTGATGTTGTCGTCGAACTGAGCCCTTTCACCCGTAAAGAAGTAGTAGCGGAGGGCCGTGGAGAGCTTGCTGTTGCTGTTTGCGGTGAGCTTTGCAAGGAGCGCGGTCTTGGAGTCGGATCCCATGATGGAGTCGTACTTCTCGGTGAATGCGGCGAGTTCCTCGTTATTCATGAGCTTGCCGTCCTTGTTCGCAAGGGAGACGACGGAGATGTACTTGAAGGAAGTAGAACCGATGTCGCTGTCGGCGTCGGCAAAGAAGAGGTCGGTGCCGATGAGTTCATATTGATACCAGCTGTCGGCCTGTTCCAGATTGAGCACCTTGACGGGGCGGTAGGCGGCATAGTCCTGCACGGCGCCGCTGCCGTCGACCTGCGGAAGGTTCTTATACGCCTCGGGGTCGCCGTTGATGACGGCACGTTCTACCGAGTGGCCCGACCCGTTGGAGCGGGTGAAGTAGAGATATTGGTAAGGATCTGCAAGGTCGACGCTGACGAGGGTGGCGCCGCTGACGTCGTCCGCCACGAGCTGGTCGGCCGTGTGGCTGCCGTCCGTCTTGTTGACGTCGGCGCGGTAGATGGCGTTGCCGTTGACGTAGAGATAGTGATGATTGCCGTTTTCGGTGTAGTAGAGCGCGGTGGTCGTCGCCGTCTTGGAGAGGTTCATCGCGTTGGCAACGATGTCGACGGTGGTGCCGAGTTCATCGTTGGCCTTAATGGAATCCCAGCTGCTTGTGAGCTTGGCCGCATCGATGTAGAGGAGCTGTCCGTTGTCGTCGGAGCCGACGGAGCCGTCCGCCGTCTTGGCGGGCGTCACGGTGTAGTAGAGGCCGCCGTTCTCGTAGGAGCGGAGCGTGTAGGAGTAGCCCTGCCAGCTCTTGGGCGCCGTGGCGGAATGGGTGAACTGCGTCTTTGCGGTCGCAAAGTTCTGCGAGTCGACGCCGTCGAGCACGATCGTGCCGAGGTTGGTGTAAGGCAGCTGCCCGTCGAGCTCTTCCTTGATATAGTCCATATCCCACTTGTATTCGTAGGGCGCCGCGGTGGCATCCGCCGAGACGGTGTAGACCTGATTATAGGAAAACGTGCGGGCGTCCTTATCGGAGTCCTGGTTCTCACTCACGGACATCGTGTAGTACACGGTGGGGTCGGTGAGGTCTCCCTTGTTGAACACGACGCTCGTGGTGTTGTCGGCGAGCAGTGTCTTTGCGCCCGATGCCGTGTTGTAGGAATAGAGGTCGTTGCTGTCGACATAGAGCACATAGACGGCGTCGCCCTTTTCCACAAAGCGGTATTCGGCGCTGTTGTTCGTCAGCGTGAAGTAGTCCTTGATGTCGGACCCGTCGAGCTTGGCGCTCTGGAAGCGCAAGACGCTCGAATCGATCTCACCCGAGACGGGATCACGCACGTCGTTGGGCGTGGTGTAGTACACTCTGTCGCCATAGACATAGATGCCGCCGTTGGTGTAGGTGCCCGACGACATGATGGAGGGAACGACGCGCTCGGCGGTGTTCCGCTTGGCCTTGACGTCCTCCTTCTTGATGCGGTAGAGCGCACCCTTGACGGGCGTACCGTAGGTATTGTCGGCGGTGTACGATTCTACCCCGTTGATGAAGTAGTAATAGTTGCCCTTTGCAACGACGAAGCCGCCGTTGGATTCCACCGCGTCGGAAGCGGCGGGACCGCCTTGGGGCGTCTTGAAGTCGGTGCCGCAAGCGGCAAGTGACAACGCGCCCGCCGTCATGAGTGCGGCCGTTGCAACTGCAATGATTTTTTTGAAACTTTTGCGCATAGTTTTCCCTTCTTGTTTTGGCGTCGTTATAGTTCTAACGATACGTATCCAATTATATACTATATAAAGAGTTTTTGCAATCAAAAACTCCCTTTACTTCAACTTTTCTTGTAAAAAATTTTGTTCTGTGGGTGAAAAAATGGAAAAATTCGGGATTTTTGAACTTCTTGATACCCTCTCCGCCATCATGGAGAGCGGAAGCGACGCCCCCGCCGCCGAGAACACGCCGCCCGCCGCCGAAGAGAACGGACCGCCCGCACCGCCCGCCGCTACGGACACCGCCTTTCTCCCGCCCGACTATGCCTTGGGCGATGAGCGAAACCGCGCCTTTTCGGACTTCCTCTCCCGCCACGACGAGACCGTCAAGCGCATCGAAAAGAAAAAGTAGGATGAGACACAAATCTACGGGGGAGGGTGTGTCACCGCCTTCGTGTGCGGCGTCATGCTGAGCTACGGAACAAGAACGCAGTCTACGGAAGAGAGTCCGAAGCATCTCGCCGCACATTCTACGGCACCGTATAAATGCGTCATCCTGCCCCGCCCGCGTTCTATTCACGTCTAAGGGCGGCACGAGCGCCGCCCTTGGCGCGAAGTAGCGGAGCCCGTAGGGCGGAGTCGAAGGATCACCGCAGCAATAATAAGGTGATGGTTCGACGGAGCTACTTCGTCGCTACGCTCCTCGTGCCGCCCTTCGACACCATAAAGAACGTGCGGGCGGGACACCATGACGCAATTGGAATGGTCCGTAATCGCCCCGCGAGATTCTTCGGGTCAGGTTCCGTACTCTTTACAGCCCTACGGGCTCAGAATGACGCGGGGCCGCAATTTTTAATTTTTCATTTTTAATTTTTAATTGCTTCCGTAGGTTTGCCGGGATGCTTCGCTGCGCTCAGCATGAGCGCGGCACGAAAAAACCGTTCCTTTGCATGGAACGGTTTTTGAAATCATCTCTTGGAGAACTGCGGTGCTCTTCTTGCTTTTTTGAGACCGTACTTCTTTCTTTCCTTGACGCGGGGGTCGCGGGTGAGGAACCCGGCCTTTTTGAGCGCGGGCCTGCTGTCGGGTTCGGCTTCGAGCAAGGCTCTCGCAATGCCGAGACGGATCGCTCCCGCTTGGCCCGTGTAGCCGCCGCCGATGACGTTGACGAGAATATCGTACTTGCCTTCGACTTTGAGCTCGACAAGGGGCTGCTTGACGACATACTGCGTCGTGCCCTGCGGGAAGTAATCTTCGAGCGGGCGGTCGTTGATGATGATCGCGCCGCTGCCGGCGGGGACAAGACGAACGCGGGCGATCGCCTTCTTCCTTCTGCCTGTGCCCCAATATTGCAATTTTTTCTTTAACGCTACCTTAGCCATTTCCCTCTCTCCTTAATCCAATTTGAGTTCTTCGGGCTTCTGCGCCGCGTGATTGTGCTCCGCACCCTTGTAAAGGCGGAGTTTTTTGAGCATCTGGCGCCCGAGAGAATTCTTGGGCAGCATTCCGCGGACCGCCTCATAGACGGCGAGATCGCTCTTGGTCGCCATGAGCGTGCTGTACGGCGTTTCTTTGAGACCGCCGATGTAGCCCGTGTGATAGCGATACATCTTTTTTTCGAGCTTCTTGCCGGTGAGCAGGACCTTGTCGGTATTGATAACTATGACGAAATCGCCCGTGTCGACATTGGGAGTGAACGTGGGCTTATTCTTGCCGCGAAGCACGGCCGCGACCTTGGAAGCAAGCCTCCCGAGGGGCACACCCGTGGCATCGACGACGTACCATTTTCTTTCAACCGTTTCGGCATGAGCCATATAGGTTTTCATAAACGTCTCCTTGCACTTTGGAAATGTTGTAATATTGATTGACAGTCGGCGGGCGGAAAACGGGGAAATACCGCTTTGAACCCGATTGCTTCTTTATTATAGGGCGTTAAAAAAGTTCCGTCAAGCTGTTTTGAGTTGTGAAAGCAAGTTTTTTTCGGAAATTGACAAAATATTTTCCCGCGGCGGCCCGTAGGCGCGGAACAGAGACGAAAAGCGCACGGCAGAGAACCGTGCGCCTTTGTTTGTGCTTTCCTCTTGCCTGCCCCCTTTCTAAGGCGGCGGGGTAGGAGTGGGAGTTCATTCCCGATTGCGTCATCCTGAGCGGAGCCCACAGGGCGAAGTCGAAGGATCCGCCTTATTTGCTGCGGTGATGGTTCGACAAGCTCACCATGACGCTATCAGAATGGTGCCATAGGGAGCTCGCTCATTCTGAGGGAGCGTAGCGACCGAAGAATCCCAGCAAACGGGCGGAGTAACATTGTGCTTCCGTAGGTTTGCCGGGATGCTTCGCTGTGCTCAGCATGAGCGGCGGGCATGAGCCCGCCGCAGCGCTTGCCCCCTTCCGCCCCGCGAGATTCTTCGGGTCAAGTCATCGGACTTCGTACAACACCCGCCGCTCAGAATGACGCGGGGCCACAATTTTTAATTTTTCATTTTTAATTTTTAATTTATTTCAAAATGGCCTTGATCCTTCTCACGCCGGCGGAGGAGGATTGTTCTTTTATAATATGGAAATGTCCGAGTTCGCCCGTGTGAGTGACGTGGGGACCGCCGCACATCTCCTTGGAAAAGTCGCCGATGGAGTAGGTCTTGACGACTTCGCCGTACTTGCTGTCGAACACGCCGACAAAGTTCTCGCGCCGCGCCTCATCGAGGCTCATCTCGCGGTAGACGACGGGAAGATCCTCGCGGATCTTGGCGTTGACGAGATCCTCTACGGCCTTGACTTCCTCTTCCGTCATGGCGCGGTCGAAGTTGAAGTCAAAGCGCATGCGCTCGTCGTTGATGTTGGACCCCTTTTGGTTGCAGTCGGGGGAAAGCACATGCTTTAAGGCGGCGTTGAGCAAATGTGTCGCCGTGTGATATTTTACGGCCATCTCGGAGTGACTTTCGAGCCCTCCCTTTGCCTCGCCCTTGGCGATGACACGGCTCTTTTCCTGGTGCTCCTTGAAGGCGGCCTCGAACCCGTCCTTGTCGACGGTGAGGCCCCGCTCCGCCGCAAGTTCCTCGGTGAGTTCGAGCGGGAAGCCGTAGGTGTCGTAGAGGCGGAAGGCAGCCTTGCCGCCGATGACCGTCTCGGGCACATAGGCGGGGTCGGACTTCTTCATGAATTCGTTCTTGCGCTCGAGGCCCGTGACCGTCTTGTCGAACTCTTTCATGCCCGTCACGAGCATCGTGTCGAACTTGTCGGCCTCCTTCTTGATCTCGTCCAAAATGTAGGCTTCTCTCTCAAAAAGCAAAGGATATGCTTCGTTATAGACCTCTTCGATGTAGATCTTAGCGACGTCGAGCATGGCGTCGGAGGAGACGCCGAGCTTCCTGCACCAGCGGATGGCGCGGCGCATGATGCGGCGGAGAATGTACCCCGCACCGACGTTGGAAGGGGTCAGGCTCTGCCTGTCGCCGATGAGCATGACCGTCGTGCGTGTGTGGTCGGCGATGATGCGCATGGCCCGCTGCGTCTCGCCGCCTTCCGCATACTTTTTGCCCGAAAGTTCCTCGAGTTTTGCAAGCACGGCCGTGAAGAGGTCGGTGAGATAGGCGTCGTTGAGGCCGTTCAAAAAGAGCAGCATGCGGTCGAAACCGAACCCCGTGTCGACATTTTTGTGGTCGAGGGGGGTGTAGCCGTCGGCAAGTTTTTTGTACTGCATGTAGACGTCGTTGCCGATCTCGACATAGTCGTCGGGGAACACGGGATCCGCCTTTTCGGCATCGATGGGATAGAACCACTCGTTATCGGGCCCGCAGGGGGTGCCGACGGTGCCTTCAAGCTCCCACCAATTGTCCTCTTTGGGAAGGTAGTAGACATGTTCGGGCTTGATGCCGAGGCCGATGAGGAGCGCGGCGGTCTCGTCGTCGCGGGGGGCCGATTCGTTGCCCGCAAACACCGTCGTGCAGAGCTTGTCCCTGTCGAGGCCGAACACATCTGTCAGAATTTCAAAGGTCCACGCCGTCTTTTCCTTCTTGAAATAGTCGCCGAGCGACCAATTCCCCATCATCTCGAAAAAGGTGAAGTGGGAAGCGTCGCCGACGGAGTCGATGTCGACCGTGCGAACGCAGCCCTGCACGTTGCAGAGGCGCTTGCCCGCGGGATGGGCCTTTCCGAGAAGGTAGGGCATGAGCGGCTGCATGCCCGCGACGTTGAACATGACGCCCGTCGTGCCGTCGCCGATGAGGGACACCGCGCCGATGTCGACATGCCCCTTGCTCTTGTAGAAGTCCAACCACTTTTGTCTGAGTTCTTTTCCTGTGATTTTCATGATATATGTCCCTTTTCTTGAAATTAAAAATTAAAAATTCAAAATGAAAAATTGAGGCGGGGGAGCGAGAGGCGCGGCGGTCCCTGCCGACGCAACGAGCCCTACCCCCTACGGGGGGAGGGTGGCACGGCGTAGCCGTGACGGATGGGGGGTATGGTGGGCGAATCCCCCCACCACCGCCTACGGCGGAGCCTCCCCCCAAAGGGGGTAGGCCTTGGGA
>CANREK010000004.1 GCA_947629605.1 uncultured Clostridia bacterium
TGCATTTCCGCCGTTTGAGCGATTTTGGCGGTACCATGTACAAAGACCCCCTTCTCCATTTCAATATATTCATCGCCGAGAAGGGGCATGAGCTCCTCTAAAAATTCCCCGATGCCGCCGAGCGCTTCCCAAGGATAGACGAACTGCCGCAAGTACTCTTTTGCGAGCGTATAGTCAAGGTCGAAGAGGTCGCAGATCTTGCATTCCATACCCCATTCTATGCATTTTCACAAAAAAAGTCCCCTGCATCCAGAGGACTTTCGGTTCAACTTTGGCCCGTGGGAACAATGTCGTCGCCGTCGGACTTGGGGTCGGGGCGGATCATGCAGTAGTGCGGATTGTGTGCATACTTCTTCTTTTTCTTAGCCATACCCATAGGATGCGGCATTTTCCGCATTTTATGCTACTGCGCGGCGATCTGCTTCTTCACCTTGGAAAATTTCTCGGCGTTCTGGTCGATGAGCATCTTTGCGGCGGGCTGGACTTCGTAATATCCCCGCGCCTGCATCTGCTCGAATACCTGAAACTGCGTGTCGGCGTTCTGCGTGTAGTTCTTTAAGATCTCCTTGCGGAAAGACTTGCAGCTGCCTTCGAGGAGCGCCGCGGCGTAGTAGCCCATGAGCAGTTTTTCGCAGTCGAGAAGGTCTTGCAGGGCGTCTTTTTCGGAGAGCGTGGTGTCCTGTTTGCTTGTTTTCATTGTTTGCCTCCCAAAATCGCATAGAGCGTAGAAAATCTCTCGGCGTGTGCGCTTGAAATCTGCTCCATCGTCTGCGCAAGCGCCGCATCCGTCAGTGTATTGGCGTAGATCCTTGCCTTTTTGCACGCCATTTCCTCTCCCGTGAGAATCTGTGCAAGCACATCCAAATCTTTTGCGGTGAGATTGGTCATAAAAAAACCTCCTTGTCCCTTTTATGGACAGAGGAGGCAATTTTCATACCGTTTTTGAGGGATAGGTGCACCATTTTTTGAGGGTGCAGTGCGGACAGTCGGGCCTCTGCGAGTGGCAGACCTGCCGTCCGTGGTAAATAAGATAGTGGTGCGCCTTGGCCCACTTCTCTTTGGGAATGACCTGCATGAGCCCCTCTTCCACCTCCGTGGGCGTCTTGCCGACGGAAAGGCCCGTGCGGTTGGCGACGCGGAACACATGGGTATCGACGGCGATGGCATCTCCCCCGAAGGCGACGGAATAGACGACGTTGGCCGTCTTTCTCCCCACGCCCGCAAGGGAGCGCAGATCTTCCAAATTGTCGGGGACTTGTCCGCCGAATTTTTCGAGAATGTCGCGGGAGGCCGAAAGAATGTGGGCGGCCTTGTTGCGATAGAACCCGCAGGAGTAGATGTATTTTTCGAGCTCGCCCTGCGAAAGTTCCGCCATTTTTTGCGGGGTATTGCAGATTTGGAAGAGCTCGGCCGTCACCTTGTTGACCCGCTCGTCGGTGCATTGGGCGGAGAGAATGACGGCGACGAGCAGTTCGTAGGGCGTGGAAAACACAAGCGCCGGGCGGGCGTCGGGATAGAGCCGTTCGAGCTCGTTTAAGATCTCGTTCATGCCTTGATTGTAACATAAGTCGACAATTTTTGCAAGCGGTTGGGGGAAAATTGTGGAACGGCGCCATAGAATGTGCGGCCCCGCGTCATTCTGCCCCGCCCGCACGTTCTTTATGGCGTCGAAGGGCGGCACGAGCGCCCAAAGGCGCGAAGTAGCCCATAGGGCTGTAAAGAGTACGGGACTTGACCCGAAGAATCTCGCGGGGCGAATACGGACACTGTGCGGCGAGATGCTTCGGACACACTTCCGCAAACTGCGTTGATAGTCCATAACTCAGCATGACGCCGCACGACCTGCTTCCGTAGGTTTGCTGGGATTCTTCGGTCGCTACGCTCCCTCAGAATGAGCGGCGGGGCGATGCCCCGCCTCCCCTTCCGTCCTACAAAAACACAAACGTGTGGCCGGACTGCTTCATGTAGCCCGCAAAGGAGGAGTACCCCCGCTTTGCGATGATACGGCGGGCGCGGGGCAGAAAATTCTCCTCAAAGCGTGCGGAGACGCCGCAGCCGACCCTCGCCTCGTGCGGATTGGAGATCGGCTGTGTGGGGATCCCCTCCCCCTTCAACGCCGCGATACAGTCGAGCGCCTGCGCCCGTGATTTGAAAACTGCAAGGATCGTCATGATTACTGACCTGCCTTCGTATAATATGGTATCTTTTTTGGGGGGATATCCTATGATCTATCTCGACAACGCCGCCACGGAGGGCTCCAAGCCCTACCCCGTCCGCAGTGCGGTGAACGCCGCCATGAAGGTATGCGCCAACCCCGGGCGGAGCGGGCACCGTCTTTCCCTCGCGATGGCGGAACATGTTCTCGATTGCAGAAACCTTCTCTCCGAGGTCTTTGACGGCTACGGATATGAGCGCTGTGTGTTCACAAAGAGCTGTACCGAGGCGCTCAACATCGCCATTTTGGGCGTTCTCGAAGAGGGCGACCACGTCGTTGCGTCGGCGCTCGAACACAACTCCGTCCTGCGGCCGCTCCAATTTCTCGCCGAACAGGGCCTCATCACCTACGACATTGTCCCGCTCGACGGCGGCGTGTTGAAGGCCGAGACCGTGGCGGCATGTGTGAAGCACAAGACCAAGCTCGTCTGCGTGACGTCCGCCTCCAACGTGACGGGGACTTCCTGCGATTTGAAGGAGCTCAAAACGCTGCTCCCCGACCATGTCCTGCTCCTCGTCGACGGGGCGCAGGGGGCGGGGCACATTCCCATCCGCATGCGGGAGACGGGCATCGACCTACTCGCGCTCGCGGGGCACAAGGGACTGCACGCCATTCAGATCGGCTCCCTGCTCTTTTCCGACCGCGTTGACCCCCGTCCCCTGCTTTTTGGGGGAACGGGGAGCGAAAGTCTGCGCCTCACCCAGCCGAACTTTTACCCCGACCGCTTGGAGAGCGGCACCCTCTCGTACCCTGCGATCTGCTCTCTCTTTGAAGGGCTCCTCCTCGTAAAATGCCAAAAAAATGCACTTTATGCGCTGACAAACGCACTCTTCGAGGCGGTGAAGGAGCTCCCCGCATTCGAGATCTTTTCACCCCCGAATGACTGCGGGATCTTCTCCTTCCGCCATAGGGAAATGCCGTCCGAAGAGTTCGCGTCCGTGCTCTCGGAGCGCTTCGACATCGCCGTCCGCGGCGGATTGCACTGTGCGCCGCTTGCGCATCGGGCGCTCGGCACCGCACCCGACGGGCTCGTGCGGGCATCCTTCTCCGTCTTTCAGGGCATGCGTGAGGCAAACGCCCTCCTCCATGCCATGCGCAAGCTCGGATAGTTCAGATGTTTTTGAGCTGTTCGGCCAACTTTTTGAGCTTTTTTTGTTGGGAAGGGTTCAACATCTGCGAAAAACGGGCGCAGAATGCATCGATCTGCGCGTTGGTGAGCGTGCCCGCCCGCTTGCCTGCCTCCGCCTTTTTGTAGATCTCGCGGAGGATCTCGTTCTCGCTCTTGCCCTTGATGTCGGCGGAGCCGAGCGCCTTCTCGGCCTCCCTTTTGAGTTCGCTGTCGTCGAAACTTTGAAAATCTTTCATAGCCACCTCATGCCATTGTATGCCCCTCACCTTTCTTTTGTGCGGCGCATACAATGCCCATATGGAAACGGTGCTTCTGCTCGTACTCTTCATGATGAACTCCGACGACGCCTCGCGGGAGAAGATGAAAAGCTTCTTGAATTTTTACAGGGAAAACAGGCCGCTCATCACGGCGCTGGTGCAGGCGCAAAACGGCGGGGAAATTCCCCAAAATCCGCAACATATCGCGCAAAAACCCGCCGAAGAGGCAGACAAAAACCGACCCCCGCAGGAGGTCGGCGATCAATCCGTTCTCGAAGAATACTTAAAGCGGTTTTCAGTTTGATTTCCCGATGAATTCCTCCGCAGAGGCGAAGCGGTCGGCGATTACGGCGTGGTCCCCCTCCGCACGGATGCCGACATCGTGGATGCACGTCGTGCCGTCGGGCCAAAAGATCTCGGCGACGGTGAGGCGGAGCGCCCTGCCGTTGGGGGCTGTGTAGGTGCTCTGCATGACCCCCTTGCCGTACGTCCGCGCGAGGCCGTCCGTGTCGTTGACGCGGATGAAGATGTCATCCGCGGAGATCGTGCCGTAGCAGATCATGGCGCCCATGAGCGCCTCGGAGGCGGAAGCGGTGTTCTCGTCGGCGAGCACACGGATGCGCGAATCGGCCGAGAAGTAATCATAAAAATCGTTCCCGCTTGCCGTATATCTGCCCGTTTTTCCGCTGCGGTAGCGGGAAGAGGCGACGAGCGGAGACCGTCCCTCGGCCCCCTTCAAGAGGTGGGCGGCGATGTCGCAGAGCGTCGTGAGGTACCCGCCGCCGTTGGAGCGAAGGTCGAGGATGAGGTTCGTTCTGCCCCGCTCCTTCATCGTTTTGAGACAGGTCTCGAACTCCTTCGCCGCCTTGCCGTCGAACTCTTTGAGGCGGATGTAGGCGGTGTCGCCGTCGAGCACGGACATGCCCGCTCCCGCCTCCGTGAGGGTAAGTTTGTCGTCGCCGCGGAAGCGGAAACTCTTTTCGCTGTCGCTGTATTCGCAGTAGGCCGCAAGGTATTTGGCACGGGTCATCGAGATGAGGGCGGCGCTCTCCTCGCTGTGCCCCGCTTTGAGGGTGACGGAGCTGTGCGCCGTGAGGAAGGAATAGAAATTCTCCCTCGTCGCGGCGGAAAGGTCGCTCTCGGTCTCGCCGTATTGGTAGATGTACATGCCCGCCGCAAGGCCCGCCCGTTCCGCGGGAGAGTTATACACGGTGTTGTACACGCGCACGGCGTCGCCCTCATAGACGAGGCTGATACCGTACCCCTCATTGTTGCCCTTGCTCTCGCTGACGAGGCGGTCGTATTCGTCCTCGTTGTAATAGGTGCAGAACTTGTCGAGTTCGAGGGCGCTGTACAGGCGGTCGTAGAGTTCTTCGTCGTCGATCTCCTTGTAGTAATTGTCCTCGACGCGCTCCACGAGCCATGCAAGGTTTCTCGCCCGCTCGTCGACACTGCTCGCGCCGATGAACCAGCCCGCAATGATCCCCACAAAGGTGAAGATGAGCGCAAAGAGCACGGCGCAGATAGCGCGGACGGCCTTTTCGCGCTTTTTATCGGCGGCGGAAGGCTCGTTTTGGGCCGCGGAAGGCCCGCGCTCGGGCACGGCTTCCCCCCCTTGGGGCTCGGACATGGTAGGGTCATTTTTTTCGGGATCGGACATGGTGCCTCCTTTTTTATTCCTTGATCAACCGCAAGAGGACCGAGATCACGCGGAAGGTGACGGCGTCGGGGAACTTGCGGATATTGAGCCCCGTGAGCCGTTCGATCTTGTCGAGGCGGTAGGAAAGGGTGTTGCGGTGGATGAAGAGGGCCCTGCTCGTCTCCGAGGCGTTGAGGTCGCTCTCCAAAAAGACCTCGGCCGTGCCGATGAGCTCCTCGTCGCCAAAGACCGCCTCCGTGCCGCCGATGGAAAACTGCCTGAGGCGCTCGCGGATCTGCTCCTTGGAGAGGTCGGACAGCAGCCGCACGAGGAGATATTCGCGATAGGAATGCACGGAGCCCTTGTCGCCGAGCATCTCGGACATGCGGATGGCGGACACCGCCTGAAAATAGGATGCGGAGATCTCCGAAAAAGATGACATCTCGCATCCGACGCCGATCTTGGCGCGGATCCCCGCCTCCTCGTAGAGGGATTGGCTCAAAAATTGCCCGTATTCAAAGGGGGACTGCCCCTCTTCGGCAAATTTGACCACGGAAATGCGGTCGTCGTCGGTCATGACGACGCGGTCGTTCTGGTCGAGACAGCGCTCAATGTGTTCAAAGGCGTCATTTTCGCGCCTGTCGGGAATGACTTCGAGCGCAAAACAGGGGGCATCGGGGATGTTGTGCTTTTCGAGGTAGCGCAGCGCCTGCATCTTGCCCCCTTCGCCGAGCAGAATGGCGTTGAGCTTCTTGGGGCGGTCGCTCCGCGCGGCGTCGGCGAGGAGATAGGCGACGAGTTTTGCCTCGCGCTCCGCCCCTTCCCCGCGCCCCGCAAGGAAGAGCTTCACCGCGGCGCCGTTCCATTCGGCGGAAAATTCCGTCTCCTCTCCCCCCTGCGGCGTCAGGTGCGCCGAGACGCCCGTCTTTTCGCAGATGTCGGCGAGGATCTTTTCGAGATTGCTGAATTTTTCTTCCATCGTATCCCCCATGTGGAACATTTGCAGACATTATAGCACACGGAAGCGAAAAACGCAAGCCGTTCCCCCTCGATAAAAAGGCATGGATCCGCACAAACTGTGAAAAGCGGCCGCGCGAAAGGGCAAAGATGTAGTTGACACGCGTCGGATTCCGTGATATAATGTTGGAAAACAAGGAAAAAAGGAGTACTTGTATGGATACCGAAAAAGACGTCGAAGCCATCGAGGCGGAAGATACGGCTTCGGGCGAGGCTGTCGGGCCGACCGAAGATGCGGAAGCGGAAGCTCCCAAAAAGGCGGGACCTGCCGTCAAGGCGGGGAAATACCGCATCTTCTCCGTGATCCTCTTTGTGCTCACGGCGGGCGGGCTCTTTCTCGGGCTCATCGGGAACAAGGTAGCATGGCTCAGACCCTCCTACTACAAGGGCAGCTCCGGGCTCAATAATTCTCTGCTCGGCTTCTTCTTCACGCGCATGAAGGAGCTTTTCAGCAACATTAAGGGCATCTTTACGGGCAGTGCGGGGACCATTTTCCAGAACGTCTTTGCCGTCTTGGCGGCCCTCCTGCTCCTCATCACCCTCGTCATCTCCATCGCCTCCCTCGTCTCCTCTTTCGTCTCCGCAAAGAGCGCAAAGAGGGCGGCGGCGCTCAGCGGAACGATGTCGGTCCTCTCCTACACCCTCCTCTTCCTCTGGGCGTTCTGCGTCAACAGTCTCACCCTGACGGAATTCCGCGCACAGGCCATCGATGTGCCCGTCGCCATCATCACGCTCCTGCTCTTTGCCGTCATGACGGTACTCACCGTGATGGAGAACGGCAAAAAGGGCATCTGCAACGTCGGGGTCTACCTGTTCGCCGTGGCGGCCTGCCTCGCGCTCTTCTTCCCCGGCTCCTTCACCGAGACGCACTTCCGTCTGCTCGAAACCTATTCCAAGAACCCCACCTATAACTTCCTCGTCGTCTCGACGTCGATCATCATCCTGCTCAACCTCATTGTGTCCGCACTCGCCTTTTCGGGTCTCGGCCGCGGCATCGTGCGCACCATCCTCTTCATGCTCCAACTCATCGCCACCTTCTTCCTCGCCCTCGCGGGGTGCGGGCTCGACGGCACTTGGGGACTGAAATTCTTCCAGAACGGCTCCCTTCTCCCCTCGCTCACCCTCCTCATCGCCACGCTCGGCGGGGTGGTCCTCTCCATTCTCGTCATCGTGACCGATCAAATGGCGAAGACGCCCAAAACGGTTGCGGAGGAAGCCGGGAGCGAAGGAGAGAGCGTCCTTTCGGAAGGCGCCGCGGCCGAGACACCCGCCGGCGTGTATGCGGAGGGAGCATATTGGGAAGCGCCGAAAACCACGGGTGTCGCCTACGAGACCGCGCCCGGGCTCAGTGCATTCGAGCGTGAGATGCTTTCCTATGCCGAAAAGGGTGACGTTGCGGCGGAGACGGAACAGGAAGCCGTTCCCCCCACGCCCGCCTATGCGCCCGCGCCCGCTCCCACGTTCCGCCCCGTCAACGTCTACACCGACCCGAGCATGCAGTATGTCTATGACCCCTTCATCAACGAACTTACGCCCGAGGAGAAGGATGAGTTCGGGGATCTCTTCATCGCGTGCAAGTCGGGGAAATTCGGGGATCTGCCCGTCTACAAGATCGGCGGCGACAATGCGGAATTCTTTGACAAGGTCTGGATCCGCTACGGCCTCTACGACATGTCGCAGAACCTGCGCGACAAGCTGTTCAGCTATCTCAGACGTTACAGGAGCAAACAATAAAATGTCAATATCAAAACCGCCCCGCGGAGAACCCGCGGGGCGGTTTTTGCGCTATAAGTGTTATTTTTTTGCCTTGACGGCGATGTTGGCTTCGTCGAGTTGTTTCTGTTCGACGGGCGACGGGGCGTTCATCATGAGGTCGCGGGCCTTGGCGTTCATCGGGAAGGCGATGACCTCGCGGATGTTGGTCGTATCGGCGATGAGCATGACCATCCGATCCACGCCGGGAGCGACGCCTGCGTGCGGCGGGGCGCCGTATTCAAAGGCATTGTAGAGGGCGGGAAACTTTTTGACGACCTCTTCCTTGCCGATGCCGACGAGGGAGAAGGCTTTGAGCATGATCTCGGGGTCGTGGTTTCTGACCGCGCCCGAGGAGAGCTCCACGCCGTTGCAGACGATGTCGTATTGATAGGCCAAGATCTCCAAGGGGTCCTGTTCAAAGGCCTTCATCCCGCCCTGCGGCATGGAGAAGGGATTGTGGCAGAATTCGAGTTCGCCGCTCTCCTCGCCGATCTCGTACATCGGGAAGTCGACGATCCAGCAGAACCTGTACACGTTCTTTTCGAGAAGGTCGAGCCCCGTGCCGAGCATCGTGCGCAGGATCCCCGCCCGCTTCTGCGCGGTCTGCAATTTATCGTCGGCGACGAGGGCGACGAAGCAGTCTTTTTCGACCCCAAGTGCCCTTTTCCACGCATCCGCGGCGGGGGCAACGAACTTTGTGATGCCGCCCGCGGGGGCGCCGTTTTCGTCCAATTTGAACCAATACATTGCGCCGCCCTCGGTCTTTACCTTGAAGTCCTCGGCGGTCTTATCGATCCACTTCCGCGGCACATTCACGCCGCTGACGGCGATGGCCTTGACATGCTTCAACATGATGGGGTCGAACCCGCAGTTTGCGGTGAGCGCCGTGACGTCCTTTATAAGGAGCGGATTGCGAAGGTCGGGCTTGTCCGTGCCGTAATCTTCGAGCGCGGTGAGGTAGGGAATGCGGCGGAACGGGGGCTTGTCGGCTTCCCAACCCGAGTACTTTGCAAACACGGGCGGGAGCACCTGTTCGAGCACGGCAAAGACGTCGTCCTGCTCGGCGAATGCCATCTCGATGTCGAGCTGGTAGAATTCCCCGGGCGAGCGGTCGGCCCTTGCGTCCTCGTCGCGGAAACAGGGCGCGATCTGGAAATATTTATCGAATCCCGAGCACATCAGGAGCTGTTTGTACTGCTGGGGCGCCTGCGGGAGAGCGTAGAATTCCCCGGGGTAGAGACGGCTCGGCACGATGTAGTCCCGTGCGCCCTCGGGGGAGGAACTTGTCAGAATGGGTGTAGAAATTTCGAGGAACCCCTGCTCGGTCATGAGGCGGCGAAGGTCGGCGATGATCGCAGAGCGGAGCACGATCTTGTCCTTGACGGCGGGATTTCTGAGGTCGAGGAAACGATAGCGGAGCCTTGCGTCCTCGCCCGCTTCGGTGGAGTGGGAGACCTCAAAGGGCAGGGCGGGCATGAGACGGCGGCCGAGCACTTCCACCTTTTCGGGAATGATCTCGATGAGGCCCGTAGGCAGCTTTTCGTTGGGGGAAGAGCGGAGGACCACGGTGCCCTCGACGGAGATTGTGGACTCGGTGGGAATGTCGCGGAGCCGGGACAGGCAGGGCTCCTCTTCCGCGACGACCTGCGTCGTGCCGTAGAAGTCACGGATGACGGCAAAGAGCAGGCCGCCCTTGTCGCGCTTGGAGTCGAGCCAACCGGCGATCTTGACCTTTTTCCCCGCGTCGGATGCGCGGAGTTCGTTACAGTTGTGCGTTCTGAATGACATAGAATTACCTTTCTGTAAGATTTTTCCTCTATTATAGGCCTAAGTTGCGGAAAAGTCAAGTTTGCGCAAATAAGAATTCGGAATTAAAATAAAAAGATGTGAGTGACAATTAGAATGACACCCCCTCAGTCACCTTCGGTGACAGCTCCCTTTGGGCGGCAGGGACCGCCCAAAGCCCGTCGCGGGTGCCACCGCTCCTGTCGCGGCACGCTCACAGCCCGCAGGGCTGTTGAGCAAGAAGGGTGCCGCTCCACCCAAGGGGGAGCCAAGACTTGCCCACCCATTGAGGGAAGAATTTTGCATTCTGCTAAGAGTTGATAACTCTTAGCGCAAAATTCTTATAGCATTTGCCCATATGCAACGGGCAAATGCCGACCAAGCACGGGTCTCTACCCGTGCGCGAAGCTGTCACGCAGTGACGGAAGGGGTGTGTGCGGCGTCACGCTCCCCCACCACAATTTTTAATTTTTAATTTTTAATTTTTAATTTTCAATTTTTTCCTATCTTATAATCACCAAATTTTTCTTTGCGCGGGTGATGGCGGTGTAGAGCCATTCGCGGCCGTCGGAAAAGAGACGGCTCTCGTCGAGCACGACAACGGTGTCATACTCCGAGCCCTGCGCCTTGTGGCAGGTGACGGCGTAGGCGAATTCAAACCGCGCGACCGTATCTTCCCGCCGCACCTTGGCGCTTCGGAGCGCCCCGACATTGTTTTCATGCACAAGTCTGCCGTTTGCGAGAAGGCACGCCTTGGCGCCGTAGCCGTGATAGTATCTCCCTTCCAGAAAGACGCCCGCGTCAAAGGGCAGATTGCAGACGGCGGTGTCGAGAAAGTCGGCCCGAAAGTCGAGCATGCCCAAGCCGTCCTCCCCCTCCCGCACGTTGGAGCAGGTGCCGATGATGCCGTTGACGAGGTGGAAGTTGCCCTCTTCATCCAAGGGCTTGGACCAATCGTTGAGCGTGCAGATGAGTTTTTCGCCCTCGACGGGGAGAGGGTTTTCCGAAAAATCGCCGAGATATGTGCGCATTTCGCGGTTGACAAAGCTCCGCGTCCTGTTGGTGCCGACGATGATCTGGTCGGCTTTTAAGAAGAGTTCCCGCCTCGCCTCTTCGGTGAGCGCCCGCCGCGGCACGACGGCGGCATTGTCGCCATAGCGGCCGTAGGGCAGAAACTTTCCCCCGCGCACGGCCTCGGACATCTGCACGATAGGGTTGTCCCGCTCCTGCCGCACGATCTCTTTGAGGGTGATAACAGGCATCTGCATGAGCGAATTTCTGCCGTACACGGGCGGCAGTTGGGCGGGGTCGCCGCAGAAGAGGCATTTGATGCCGAAGGAGAGCAGATCGTGCAATAAGTCGTCGGAAACCATGCTCGTCTCGTCGACGACGATGAGCTGAATTTCCTTGGGCAGGGAAGATTTCAAAACGAACCGCAAGAATTCCTCGGAGACGATTTCGCCGTCCTCGTTGATCTCGACGTCCTCTTCCCGCGTGTAGATGAGGCTGTGGATGGTGGAAGCGGGCGTACCGCCGCGGATGAGCACGGAGGCCGCCTTCCCCGTGGGCGCGACAAAGACGGCGCTCTCCCCCGGAATGAGCCCCATTTTGCGGACAATGTAGTCCACAAGAAAAGTCTTGCCCGTGCCCGCGTACCCGCAGAGGACAAAGACCTGCGTATTGAGATGAAAAAACCACTCCTCGATGAGTGCGGCGGCCTCGCTCTGGTCATCCGTGAGGATGGGAACGGCCGCAACTTCCCGCTTCATGCTCTTATTGTATCACATTCTTTTGGAAAAAGCAAACATCTGTTCTATATTTTTTCGGAAAGAATTGGGGGCGAGCCCTACCCCCTACGGGGGGAGGGTGGATTTGCGTCAGCAAAGACGGATGGGGGGGATTATTGTGGGCGGGATCCCCCCCACCACCGCCTACGGCGGAGCCTCCCCCCAAAAGGGGTAGGCCTTTTGCCCCTCCCATGACGGGGGCGAAAAAGAGGCTCCGTAGGTTTGCCGGGATCCTTCGCCTACGGCTCAGGATGAGCGTGGAGCGCTCATTTTTAATTCGCTTCCACCGTGTTCACATCCGACAAGTCGGCGAAGGCATAGGTGTCATCAAAGGTCAAGCGGATCTCGGCCCTGCCCGAAAGGGTGACGGAGCCGTCCCGCGAGACTTCGTCGAACTCCGTGACATGCAGCAAGACGGCGGTGAGCTCTTTCTCCCTGTCGAAGCGGAGCGAAAAGGTCATCTTGGCCTCGCCCGAGCAGTACGGCGTTTCCCCCGTAAACCACGCGTAGAGATAGTCGATCGCGGCGCCGACGGGGTCGATATTCAACGAATTGAGAAATCCGCCGAACTCTTTGAGGAGCGCATCGACCTTGGCCGTCAACGCCTCGCCTTGGAGCTTTTCGCCGTCCTCGCCGTCGGTGAGGGGGGTGAGCGAGAGCACGTTCTCCAACGTGAGGTCGCCGAGCCGCGTGACGCCCTCGAAGCGATTTTTCATGGGAAGTTCGGCATAGTAGCTCTCCGAGGCGACGATCTCCCTGAAATAGGGATAGAATTCCTTGTCGCCGCCGTCGGGGAACATGCTCTTGTAGTCCGCGAGGAAGGGCAGTGCGGTCACTTCCCTTGCGGTGACGCCCCGAAAGAGCGTGGAGAAGGCAACGTCCATATATTGATTGGAGAGCAGTTCCTCCACGGTCATCTGCGGGGTAGCGACCGTCCCCATGAGGATGTTGAGCTCGTTGAGGATCATCGAGAGCGCCCCCATGGGATCATACGTCATCTCGTAGCCGTCGGAGGTCTCCGAAAGGATCATGCCGCCCGTGAGTTCGGGCAGGTTCATGGCGAGTTTTACGGCGAGGGAAACGGGCATCGTGATCGCGCCCTTCTCCGAGGTGTAGCGGGTGAGCGCGGGGCCGTTCTCCCCCTTGTAGGCCGCAAGGAGTTCGCCGAACTCCCCCGCCGCGACGCCGACATTCTGCCATGTGTCCGTCCCGTAACAGACGGTATCGCCGCGGAGAAAGCCGAGCGCAAAGGCCCCTTCCCCCTGCGTCACAAAGGCGTCGGCGCAGAGCTCCGCATCGGCATAGCGGAAATGGGTCTCGACGGAATAGTCGCCCGCGGCCCTCTTGTCCCCCATCGTGCAGACGACGTCGTGCAGGGAGATCTCGCACTTCCCGCACTCCATGACCGTGGCGAGCACGCGCTCGACGAGGGACTGTTTCAGAGAAGCGGCATCTTCGGCCGTGTCCCCGTCGTCCCCTTTTTCGGGCTCCGTTTTGGGGGGATCCTTTGGCTGGGTGCTGCCGCCCGAGGGTTGGTCCTTGGCGCCGTCCGAGTTGCAAGCGGCAAGGGAGAAGGCGCCGAGCGCGATCATTGCCGCAAGGATCAAGCTCAAAAGTTTTTTCATGAGAGTTCCCTCTGTCCGATGTGTTTTTCCTTTGCGGGAAACGGACCGTCTCTCCGCATTTATCAAAAAAAGCCCGCATATGCGGGCTTTTTTTCGGTGATGTTACGCAATGACCCCGCTGCTCTGGGTCGCGACGTCCATATACTTCATGCCTTTGAGGTCCTTGAAGGTATAGGAATCGAGCGCTTCGAGCTTATACACGCACGTCATATCGACGGAGAAGCTGTCCGTTCCGCTCGTGCTGATCGCGAAGGGATCGATGTTGTATTCCATGCTCTTGAACTTCTTGTCTGCGCCGAAGTTGAGGGTGATCTTTGCCCCGAGGTTTGCGCTCGCGGTGTCGCCCGATTGTTCGTTCACGATCTGGCAGATGCCGTTGATGAGGTTGTCTTTGACTTTGGCAAGATAGCCCTTGACCATATCGATGTACTTCGTGACATCGCCCTTCTCCACGCCATTATCAGGTGCAGCCGTGTAGGCGAGCTCGTAGATCGTGAGTTCGCCGAACGTCGTTGCCTTGACGGGGCTGTCGGAATCGCCTTCGAGGGTGGCGCCGAGCGTGTCGGCATAGAGATCCTTGTTCGAAGCAAGGCCCTTGACGTAGTCGTACACGGACTGTCCTTCCGCCGCCGCGGGAAGAAGTTCCTTGACCTGAGGCGCCATTTCAAGGACATCCAAGTCGAGGATCTGCTTCGCCGTGATCCCGTTGAAGAGAGTGGTGAAGAGATTCTTGATGAGGTCTTTATTGAGGAGTTCGTTCACCGTCGTGTCGGCGGTGACGTTCTCTGCAAACACGCCGAGGTTGTTGGCGAGGGTTTGAAGCGCCGCAACGAGATCATAGGTGATCGTGTAGCCGCCGTCCGCCGTCTTGACTTCTGCGCCGCCCACGAGTGCGGGAATGTTCGCAAGAAGAGACTTGACGAGATCGATGGGGATCATTTCGGCAATGGCCGCAACCTGACCGCCCATGGCAGCGCCTGGCGCCCCTTCACCGGGCGTACCGCCGGGCAGAGCCGTGCCGCTCGACGACTGACGGATGAGAGATACGCCGCTTTCCGTGTTTTTGAGTTCCGCATAGAGATTATCCCAATTACCGGGTGTCACCTTGGCGGTTTCCCATGTACCGCTCCCCATATAGGTATAGTCCTCGCGCATGAAGGCCAACACATAGCTGCTGCCGCCTTCGGATGACGAGGTCGCCGCGTCGGACATCATCATCGTGAGGTCGGCGGTGATGTCCGACTCTACGAGATGAGCGTACATATCGATCGTGGCGCTGAGGTCTCTCAGAGATGACGAAGCCTCGCCGCTGGAATCGAGATTGAGACGCGCGTTGAGGTGCGCATATTCGAGCGGCATCGTCGCCATGTTGTTCAGGAGCTCCTTTTGGGTCGTGTCCGTGATTTGGAGCTGTCCGTCGTTCTTTCCGCCGTTGTCGCTATCCTTGTCGTTCTTGCTGTCGCAACCGGCAAAAGCGAACGTCGCGCCGACAGCCATGACGGCCGCAAGCGCAAGACTTAAAAACTTCTTTTTCATACTGTTTCTCCTTTTTCGTAATTTGGAAATTATCCAAATTATAGCACCCCCCCCCCTGCCCGTCAAGCGTTTTGCACAATGATTTTTGTTTTTTCAGTCTCGGCTTCCGATTTTGGGGATTCGGGAGTTGTGTGATATTATTATAGCTATTTTCAAAAATATTGTCAACAAAATCGAATCGTAAAATTTTTCCTCTCTTCGATTTTCTTTTGAGGCAAGGGGGAATGAACTTTTTCAACATTCTCGCTGCCCCTTGTAGGGGAAGTGCCCTGAGCGTAGTCGAAGGGCAAAGGGGTTTCAAAACCCCTCAGTCTCGGCTACGCCTCGACAGCTCCCCTACACCACCCCACAAAAATACTGCGTCTTTTTGTGGGGACCCCGAGGGGCGCCAAGAAAATAAGGTGATGGTTCGACGGAGCTACTTCGTCGCTACGCTCCTCGTG
>CANREK010000005.1 GCA_947629605.1 uncultured Clostridia bacterium
CGATTCCCGCAGGGAGTACCAAAAGAGAGACAGGTTTTTGCCTGTCTCTCTTTTGGTTATCTTTGTGTCGCTCGAACCGCTCATTCTGAGGGCGTAGCCCGAAGAATCCCAGCAAACGGGCGGAGTCCGTAGGTTTGCTGGGATGCTTCGCATTCGCTCAGCATGAGCGTGCGCTTTGGCGCACGCTTTGTTGTTCCGCTCGGAACCCAACGCTCATTCTGAGGGAGCATAGCGAACCGCCCCGCCCGCACGTTCTTTATGGCGTCGAAGGGCGGCACGAGCGCCCTAAGGCGCGAAGTAAGAATCCCAGCAAACGGGCGGAGGAACACCCCCTCAGTCTCGGCTACGCCTCGACAGCTCCCCCTCGAGGGGGAGCCAAGGGAGTGGTGCGGCGTCATGCTGAGCTGTTGAGTAGGAACGAAGTCTACGGAAGCGTGTCCGAAGCATCTCGCCGCACAACTATGAATACCGCCCCGCGAGATTCTTCGGACATGCCACCGTACTCTTTACGACCCTACGGGCTCAGAATGACGCGGGACGCACGTTTCTACGGCACTGTTCCAATAGCGTCATGGTGAGCTCCGTCGAACCATCACCTTATTATTGCTGCGGTGATCCTTCGACACGCGCTACGCGCGGTTCAGGATGACGCAATTGGGAATGAACCCCGCCCCCTTAAAAAGGGGGCGGGCAAGAAGAAAGCTCAGGATGAGTGCGAAGGCAACTGCTTCCGTAGGTCTAATGGGATGCTTCACATGCGTTCAGCAAGAGCGGCGGGGCTGTGCCCCGCCGCTTTCTTATCGTGATTTCTCAATTTTGCCTTAGGAGGTTCTGGTCCACTCGCCGGAGAGGAAGCCTTTAAGCTTTTCGGCGTTGCTTGAAGTATGGAGCAGGTCGGGGCTGTTGCCCGTGGTGGAATACCAGCGGCCCGCGCCCGATTCGTTGAAGGCGAGGAAGGTGACATTCCCCTCAAAGGTGACGCTCGAAAGTTCCACACAGCCCTTGAACGCCCGTGCGCCGATGAAGATGACCGTGTCGGGGATCGTCACCGTAGTGAGATGTCTGCAATCCAAGAATGCCGTCGCGCAGATGATGAGCGTACCCTTCTTGATGTCCACAGTGCCTTCCACTTCCCCTGCCTTGGCGTCGA
Organism: uncultured Clostridia bacterium; assembly: GCA_947629605.1. Taxonomy (GTDB): domain Bacteria; phylum Bacillota; class Clostridia; order Christensenellales; family Borkfalkiaceae; genus Gallimonas. The sequence goes on from CANREK010000005.1 coordinate 1,151, forward strand.
GCAGATAATAGTGCTCGTTCGCGCCCGCAAGGTAGAGAACGCCCTGCTCCCAATTCTCGGGATTCTCGTAGAACTTGGTGTTATCGAACACGTTGTCGCCGAGTTTTGTGAGATCGCCTTCGAGCTCGATTTCTTCGAGATCCTTGCAGCCGTTGAAGGCGTTCGAGCCGATCGTCTTGACCTCGGCGGGGATGATGACCTTCTTGATGCCCTCGATGCCGCGGAAGGTGCCCGCGGGGATGGAGTTGAAGGAGCGAAGCTCTTCCGCATCCTCAAGTGCGCTGAGGTCGAGCACGCCGCCCTCTTTATTGGGCTCGGCGCCGTCGATCTTCAACCTCGTGGCGTAATGCATGGGACTTGCGAGGTCGTTCTCAAAGACAATGTTGAGCCACTGTCTGACATTCCCCGTGAATTCGACACTCGTGAGATTGGTGCAACCCTCAAAGGCATCGGCGTCGATGGCGATGAGCGTCGAAGGGATCCGAAGGCTGACAAGGCCCGTGAGACCGTCGAAGCAGTCGTTGCCGATGGAGACCGTCCCCTCTTCGATGCGGAATTCACCGCCGTCGGGAATGAGATGGACCTTGATGAGGTGATGGCCGAGATAGAGTGCGCCGTTCGTCCAGCTCTCCCTGTTGACGTAGCGGGCCGTTTTCAGGAATGCGTCTCTGCCGATCTCGGTGACGGAATCGGGCAGGTCGATGTTCATGAGCGACGAGCAGGAGGAGAAGGCACTGTAATCGATCTCGACAAGTCCGTCGGGGAATTCCATCTCGGTGAGCCTCGTGCAGAGCTGGAAGGCGCCGATGCGGAAGATCTTGATGGCGTACTCATCGCTCTTCTCAAAGGTCACGCTTCTGAGCTTGCTGCAACTTGCAAAGGCACTTTCGCCGACCTCGATGAGGGTATGCGGCAGTACGACCGTCTCCACGGAGGTGTTTCTGTTGAAGGCGTACTTGGAGACGTACTGCACGGGCAGATCGTTGTGCAGTGCGGGAATGACGATGTTTTTTGCGGCGGTCGCCTTGCCGGGACCCTTCACGACGAAGTAGCCTGCCTTGCCGCCCTCGTTGGGAAGGTCGGGCTGTTCGTAGGAGAGACCGTCGTAGCCGCAGACACAGATGTTGGAATCCGTGAAATCGTGCTCCTTGTTCTCCTCAAAACTGCAAACGGAACATTTGAGGTTGTGGGTCCCCTCTTGAACGTCGTGCAGTTCGAATTGATGTCCTTTCGGTGCGGGGCCGTATTCGGTGACGACATCGTGGCAGAGCGGACAGGTCTTTTCGGTCTTGGAAGGTTCCGTACAGCTCTCGGGCGTAACAACGGAATCATAGGAACATGTACCTTCTTCCTTATAGCTGCAATTCTCGCGGGTGCAATAGCGGTAGTGGGTGCCGTTGCGGCCCGAGATATAGTCGCTCAGATTGTGGAAGAGCTTTGCGGCCGCTTCCCTGTCCTCGGTATGCCCGCAGCCGCTGCACATCTCGGTCTCGATGCCGGGCGCTTCGCAGGTCGGCAGGGTCGAACTCTTGACCATCTGGCAGGGCTCGACGATGGTCTTTTCACAGCGGATGCACTTCTTGGTGTGGTTGTGGACCGTCTCGTCGTCGCCCGTGTACTTCCAATGTTCCTCATAGGTATGGCCGTAGGCGGCGACAAGGTTGCGCCTCGTCGCTTCGCGGTTGCAATCCTTGCAGGTGACTTGGGTATAGCCCTGCGTCGTGCAGGTGGGATCGATGACCTTGAATTCGAGATGGCACTGCTGGCGCTCCGTCGTGCCGCAGACGGAGCAGGTGTGCTCGTGTTCGGAGTTCATCGCCGTGAAGCCCGCCTTGACATGCGTCCAAGGACCGTATGTGTGCTCCTTCTTGTCGACGGGGTTGCCGTTATAGGAGCCTTGACAGACGGAGCAGGTGAAGATCGTATATCCCGCCGCGGTGCAGGTGGCCTCGACGACCTGTCCGTTGTCGAAGGAGCAACCCTCCGTCTGTTCCTCGCCGCAGACGGTGCAGTTCTGCGTATGCGTCTGCGTCGCGGCGTTGTAGCGGGCGGTGCCCCAGCTGTGAGCGAGCTTCTCCGTCTCACTGCCGTTGTAGGAGTGAGCGCAGAAGTCGCAGGTGTAGGTCGTGTAGCCTTTGGCGGTGCAGGTCGCATCGTGCACGACGCCCGAATACGAGCAGTCCTGCATCTCGGTCGCGGAGCAGTATGAGCAGACGACTTCGTGCTGTCTATTGTCCGCGGAGGCGGTTTTCAAGATCCAGACATGCTCGGTCTTGTTTGTCGTTTCCCCTTGATAGGAACCTTGGCAGAGCGTGCAGGTGTGCGTCGTGTAGCCCTCCGCACTGCAAGTCGGAGGTGTGACGACGTCGTTCGTGGTGCAATTTTCCACTCTTCCCTTATGGTCCTCACACCCCACTCGCAAACAGGTGGCGGTGTGTTTCTTTCCGTTGGAGTCCGCGACCTGTTGATAGGTATAGTCATGGCCGAGCGCTTCGATCTCTTCGGGCGCGGTGGTATATTTGCAGTGGGCGCAGGAATATGTCCGCTCGCCCGCCTTCGTGCAGGTGGCATCTTTCACCTTTTCGGTGAGACTGCACTCCTTGATCTCCGTCGTGTTGCAAACGGAACAGGTGCGGGTGTGCTTGTCGACCCCGCCTTCCACGATGTGCTTCCAGCCCTCTGCGTTGTCGGCCGTGGCGTCTTTCCATTTGTGGGGCTCGATGGAGCCCGATGCGGAATATCTGCATTTGAGGCAGACTTTGCCCGTTCCGCCGAGGCAAGCGGGTTGATCCTTGACATCCGTCAATTCGCACGCCTCTTCCTTGGTGTGGCCGTCGGTCCCCGCGGTGCATCCGTCTCTCTCGCAGGTGTAGAGGTGCATTTCCCCTTGCTTTCCCTCAACGGGAACGGGATCGCCGTAGTCATGGCCGAGCTTTTCGATCTTTTCGGTGACGACATTTGAGCAGTCTCTGCACGTCTTGGTCTTGACGCCGTCGGCGACGCAGGTCGCGGCCGTGGTCTCTTCGGCATAGCTGCACGGGGCGGATTCCGTCGCGTCGCAGTCGTCATTGGTGCAGGTGTGGGAATGCGTCTCTTTCCCCGCGTCATGCGTCCATGCGCCCCATGCATGGTCGAGCTGCTTGGTCTCGTTGCCACGATAGTTGTAGGCGCAGAGCGAGCAGGTGAAGGTCGTGTAGCCGCCCGCTTTGCAGGTCGCCTCCGTCACCGATTGCGTGAATGTGCATGCTTCCACCTTTGTGTGCGTTTCGTCATGCTCGCAGACGAGATAGTGCGTGGCATTGCCGCCCTCGTTGTCCTTGGAGGCCGTATATTTGCCCTCGATCCACTTGTGGCCGATCGCGGGCACCGTTGCGGAGCGGTAGCTGTTGCCGCAGTCCTCGCAGGTGTATTCGGTGTAGCCGTCGTGCTCGCAGGTGGGCTTTACGACCTCGGACTCAAAGTTGCAGGCGGCCGATTCCACATAATTGCACCCGTCCCGCGTGCAGACTTTCATGTGTGTCTTTTCGTTTTGGGCATCCCAGACCCAATTTTGGGAAAGGGCGTGGCCGAGCTGTGCGGTCGGCGTGTCGGTGAAGGTGTAGCCGCAGTCGCCACATGTGTGAACGGTGTAGCCCCCTTCTTCGCACTTGGGCGCGACGACGGAAGCGACCGTATTGCAATTGTCCTCGATGCGGTGTGTCGAATCGTTGGCGCAGACCTTGAAGTGCTTGCCGTTTCCGTCGGACTGCCACTCAGAATAGCTGTGGCCGAGCGCGGGCGTTTCATCCTGCTGAATGACGTCGCCGCATGCGGGACAGGCGTGAGCCGTATAGCCCTCCTTTTCGCAGGTCGCCGCGACGACGACGTCGATGTACCCGCAGTTCTCCGTCACCTTTTCGCCGTCCGACGAGCGGATAAGGTAATGGGACATGTGGTCGCCGCTCGGGGTCCATGTGTCGTAGACGACTTCGCTCTCGGGAGGCGTATTTTCGCCACCCTGCCCCTCATTTTCAGAGGAGTCGCACGCCGCGAGGCCGAAACACAGGCAAACGGCAGAGAGAAGTACCATAAACAGTGTCAAAAACTTCTTCATATTCTCTCCTTTGGGATGAAATATAGTAAAGCGTATGGATTATATCATAAAAACGTTTCGCTCGTCAACAGTTTTGTCAATTTTTTTTACGATTCCGCTCTTTGTTTCAAAGTCACATTCAATGATATGAAGATGCCGCGGAAATCAAAGACTTTCCGTCAGGATCTTGACGATCTCGTCGCGGGTGAGGACATGGTAGCCGCCCTCCTGCACGCGGGTGGCGTCGGCGATGCCCTCGATCATGTCGGGCGTGGCGCCGAGATCGGAAATGTTAAGCGCAAGACCCAATTCTTTCATCCACTGTTCCATGGCGGCAAGGCCCTTTTCTGCGATCTCCTCGTCGGTCCCCTCGCACTTCACGCCCCAAACTTCGGTGGCGAATCTCTTAAATTTATGCAACCCATAGCGCAAAATGTGACGATAGTAGGGAAGCGAGACGGCGGCCAGCGTCATGCCGTGCGTGGCGTCCGTGTAGGCGCCGACGGCCTGCCCGAGCATGTGGACTTCCCAATCCGTCGTCTTACCTTTGTTAAGCAAAGTGTTCAATGCCCATGTGGCCGCCCACATGATGTTGGAGCGGGCCTCGTAGTCGTGCGGGTCCTTTTTGGCCTTGTAGGAGGCCGAGATGACGGCCTTCATGAGGCCCTCGGCAAGGTAGTCGGTGACGTTGTCGTCATCGCCCGAGAAGTACTGCTCGCAGATGTGGTTGAAGATGTCATAGATGCCCGCGACCATCTGCCGCTCGGGGAGCGTGTAGGTGAATTCGGGGTTGAGAATGGAGAACTTTGGCATGACGTTACTGCCGAACACATGCCCGATTTTGAGCTTTTTCTCGCGGTTGGTGACGACGGCGCCGCCGTTCATTTCACTGCCCGTGCCCGCCATGGTGAGGACACAGCCGACGGGAATTATTTTACAGGTCGGCTCCTCAAAGCGCTCGTAGTACTTCTCCCAAAAGTCCTCTTCGCAGTAGGCGGAGACGGAAACGGCCTTGGCGTAGTCGCAGACGGACCCGCCGCCGACAGCGAGGAGCAGGTCGACGTTGTTCTCTTTGGCCCGCTTTGCGCCGAGCTTGACGCGCTCGCTCGTGGGGTTGGGCATGACGCCGCCGTCCTCGACGACGACCTTTCCGCAGGCGAGAAGGATCTCCATGAGTTCCTCATAGAGGCCGTTTTTCTTGATGGACCCGCCGCCGTAGATGAGCTGCACGGTCTTGCCGTAGCTTTGGAGTTCGCCGCCCAAAGATTCGAGGGCGTCCCTGCCGAAATAGAGCTTTGTGGGGTTGTAATACATGAAATTGCCTAACATAGAATTCCTCCTTATTTTTGAAAAACAGACGCATATGCGTCTGTTTTTTCATTCAATCTTGTGAAGCTCCGCCGTCGTTTTCTTCCGACGGTTCGGAGTCGGGTTTGAATTCGGGCTCGTCGTCGGGATCGGCTTCGGGCTCGGATTCAGGTTTGTTTTCGGGCTCATTTTCGGGATCGGGAGCGCTCTCTTCCGCGTCCTCTTCCCCATTCGGCGTATCGCCTGCGGGGGCGCCCTTCTTCTTTTTGAGAAGGAGCACGACCGTCACGGCCACACCCGCAACGACAACGGCGATGCCGACGCCGATGAGCACCCACGCCCACACGGGCATGCCGCCCTCTCCGCCGTTCTCGTCGCCGCCCGGGGTCACTTCCCCGCCGGGGTTGGAGGCTTCGGGATGTGCCGCAAGGTAAGCGGACAGAAGCGCCGTATATTTGTCTTGCACGAGAAGGTTTCTGTCGTCGAGTTCGAGATTGCCGATGTCCGCTCTGAGGGCGAGGATGAGTGCATTCATCACCTCGGTGTCCTTATAGGTATCGGGAAGTTTATCAATGCGGGCCTGAATGTCGCGCACGACCTTCTTTGCATAGTCGATTTTGAGGCGAACGATCTTTTCCCGCGCTGCGGTGACGGTGTCGCGGAGCGAGTTCCACTCGTTGAGGTCGATGAGACCTTGGAACGACGACGGGTTGCCCTTGACGCTGTTGAGCGCGACGACGGCCTTGGAGATGAGCGCTTCGTCGTTGAGCGTGATCGCGGAGAGCTTTGCGACCTTCCTTGCGTAGGTGAGGAAGTCCTTCATCGCCTGTTCCATCGCGGTGTAATCGCTGCGCTCTGCCTCTTCCACGGGTCCGAAATAGACCTTATAGATGATGTTGTCGTAGCCCGAGATGTCGCTGTTCTGCGGGAGGATCATCTTGATGGGCTCCGCCTTGCCGACGAGGCCGACGAAGTTGAAGTACTGCATCTGCGCAAAGAGATACATGCTATATTGGTCGAAGAGGAGCTCGTAGCCGGGGTCTCCCTCTTCGACGATGAGGCCGAGATCGTTGCCGTACGTATCGGTGTACCCGATGCCCGCGCTCTTATCCGCGAGTTCGAAACTGCTCCCGTCGAGCCTCGGCGCCGTGATCGAGCGGAATTCCACGCTTTGAAGCGCCTTATATCCGAAAAATGCGAGCGTGCCGATGCTGTCGAGAGAGTCGGGCAAGACGATGGATGTGACATGCGGGTTGGCATTGCCGGCATAGGCATCGATGACCGATGTGCCCTCTTCGACGTTCAACGTCTGAATGTTCTTGCCCGCGGGGACAGATTTGAGCTGCAACTTGCCGCCCTCTACCACCATGTAGAGCACGCCGTCTTTGAGGAGCGCGTTGTCGTTGATCTTGCCGTCGGTTGCCTTGGCGGCGCCGAAGGAGAAGTTTTCGAGCGACGTGCAGCCGTAGAACACATAGACGCCGATTTTTTGGATGGCATCGCTCAGGTTGAAACTCGTGAGATTTGCGTTGCCGCTGAATGCCGCATCGCCGATGGTCGCGAGCTTGGGCGCGTCAAAGGAGAGGATGTTCGCATTGCGGAAGGCGTAGCTTCCCGTAAAGACATATTTGCCGTGGTCGCCCGTTTGGTCCTCGTTCTCGGGAATGACCGTTCTGAGTTCGGGGATCCTTCTCTCCGATTCGCTGAGATTGGTGAGGTTCCCCGAGACGATCACTCTGTCGATGGAGCTCGTTTCGAGCGAGGTGAGTTCGGGCGCCGTGAGGTTCCCCGTGACGCTCGTGTCGGCAAAGGCGAGACTGCCGATCGTCTTGACGGCGCCGAGGTCGACGGTTTCAAGCGCCGAGGCCCCGTAGAATGCGCCCGCGCCGATCTTTTCCACCTTGGAAAGGTCGATGTTTTCAAGCGCCGAGCAACCGAGGAAGGCAAAGGTGCCGATCTCGGTGACATCGGTAAGGTCGACGTCCGCCAGCGAAGAGCAGTACCCAAAGACGCTGTTATTCAGAGACTTGATCCCTTCGGGGATCTTCACGCTTTCGAGCTTACTGCAACCGTAGAAGGCAAAATCTTCGATGGTCTGCACGTTGTTGAGGTCGATCGTCGTAAGGGCGGGGCCGCGCGACGCGGAGGTGCCCTGAATGTAGAAGTCGTAATCGATGAAGGCACCCCTGCCGATGGAGGTGAGGTCGTCGCCGATGATGACTTCGGAGAGCTTGACGCAGTGGGCGAAGGCATAGCGGTTGATCTTGGTGACGTTGGAGAGATCTGCCTTTGCGAGCAGAATGCAGCCGTAGAAGGTGAAATCTCCGACTTCGCCCGTCATCTTGCTCAAATCGATGGTGCTGAGCACGGAATCGTTATAGAAGCATCTGCTGCCGAACCTGACATTGCCGCCCTCGGGCATGTTGACGGTCGCAAGGGCCGAGCAACCCTCAAACGCGCTCGCGCCGAAGGTGGAGTTTGCACCGATGGTGACTGTCGTGAGGCCGCTTGCGCTTTGGAACGCCCCGTCTCCGACCGTGGCACCGCTTGCGAGCGTCACATTTTCGAGCCTTCTGTCGCCGTTGAATGCGTTGTTCCCGATCGTCGTCACTTTGTCGAGATTTTCGACGGAAGCGAGACGGATGCAGCCCGCAAAGGCGCCGTTGCCGATGACGTTCGCCCCATCCGCAAGGGTGACGGCGGTGAGCGACGTGCAGTCCGCAAAGCAGGATTCGCCGAGCGTCACGGGGCCCTCAAAGGTGAGAGAGTTGATCTTCGCACCCGAGAATGCGCCCGCACGGACAATACTCACGGAAGCGGGAATTGTGACTGCGCCCGTGTAGGCGCCCACTGCCGCGAGAATGAGTTCGTTTTCGGCCTTGTTCAGGAGCTGCTTGCCGTCGTCATGCAGTGCAAACGATGCTTCGGCACCCTCGGCAAGGGCAATCTTTTTGAGGCCGCAGCCGTTGAAGATGGAGCCGAGCGCGGAGGTGATGGAAGTATTTTTTTGCAGGGTGACGGTGTCGAGCGCGGTACAGCCGTTGAACGCCCTCTCCCCGAGCGCAAATCCGCTGTCGGGAAGGGTGATATATTGAAGGGCCGTATCGCCCGAGAAGGCACAGTCGCCGATGAGGTCGAGCCCGTTTGCAAAGACGACGCTTTCGAGCGACTTGTTGTTCGCAAACGCATATGCGGGAACGATGTTCTTCTCGTAGACGGTCAACGTCTTGAATTTACAGCCGTCGAACATATGCTCGGAGAGCTTGGTGAGCCCGTCGGGCTGGAACACGACATTCGCGAGATTCGCGCATCCCGCAAAGGCATATCTGCCCGTGTTGCGGAGATTGGTGAGGTCGATGTTCGTGAGCGACGTGCAGTTTCTGAATGCGTATTCGCCGATCGCGTAGCACATGTTGAGACGGAGCGGCGTATCTTCGGTCGCGACGCCGTCGCCGAAGTCGTTGAGCTTGGTGCAGCCGTCAAAGGCATGCGAGGCGATGACTTCGACCTCGTCGTTGAGGTTGATTTTTTCGAGCGCGGTGTCCCCCGTAAAGGCGTTTTGACGGATGAAGCGGATGCTCTCGGGGAGGATGACTTCACGGAGCGCCGTGCAGTGGTAGAATGCGTTCTGCTGGATCTCCATGACGCCCTCGGGCACCTTGACGGAAGTGATGGAATTGTTGCTGCTCGGAATGAGGTTGTCGTAGATGTTGTCCTCGGGGAGCTTGTGATCGTAACGGCTGTTCGTATCATAGAGGCTGAATGCGAAGGGTCCGATGTAAAGGATGCCCTCGTCGTCGGGAATGACGACGTCGCCGCCGAAGCCCTTGTAGGCCACAAGGGTACGCATTTCGTCGATGACGAATTCACTGTTGACGGTGATGCGGAGCGCCGCCATGAGGTTGGAGCCCGAGACGCTGAGCGTGATGGTCGCGCTCCCCTCTTTGATGGCCTGTACCGTGCCGTCCTGCGTGACGGTGACGATATCGGGCCGGTCGCTCTTGTAGGTGAATTGATATTTATCCTTGATATACCAAGGACTGACGTCGTAGGCGAGCTTGATCTGCTCGTACGGGTACATGGAGATCCCGCCGCGGTAGGCAGTGAGAATGACCCTGTCCCCCGTCATGCCGATGTCGCTCGCGTCCCCCGACGCGGCGTGCGCATAGAGGGTGTCGAAATAGGAGAATTTGATGTCCTTGATGGTGACGGAATCGTCATAGATATCGGGAACGTCATCTTCGGAAAGGGCCGCCGCGACCGCCGCCTGTCCCTCTGCTCTGTCGATGACCCTGATGACGATCTGCGCATTGTTCCCGTACATGCTTTCGTAGACGGTGATCGTGGAGCTGCCCGCCTTGACGCCGCGGACAAGACCTTTTTCCACCGTGGCGACCGCTTGGTTGCTGCTGTCCCAATTCAGATATTGGAGATAGTCCTTGTCGGCATCGACGGTGTCGTCGAGGGTCATGAGGTACTGCGTGAGGTCGAGGACTTCGCCGACGCAGATGGTCTTGGTGGTGACGGTGTCACCCTCTGCGGTGCCGTCGGAGGTGAAGGCAAATTCGCCCTCGGTCCCGGGAAGGGCACAGAAGTACATGTTCTGGTTGAGCGCGTAGTCATCGACCATAAAGCCGAGACGGTTGCCGAACGGGAATACGGAGTCTCCCGTGGAAGAACTCACGATGAAGTTGTTGTTTTTGAGTTCGTCGAGATAGTCGGTGATCTCGATGCGGACCGTGGTATCCGCTCCCTTGTCGCCGTAGAGCGGGATGGGACCCGTGCCGAGCGGCGTGAAGGTGTTGGGGTTGAGGGCCGAGGAAATGGGGTCGTTGTCACGGGTGTAGATACCCGGCTGGATGGACATCGCATAGGCGTTGTCGTAGAGCGTGACGTTGACGTAGTAACGATCCTTTTTGAGGGTCTTGTCGTATTCCTTCTCGTACGTTGCGCTCTTGATGATGGGCGCTTCGGTATCGAACATGAAGTCGAAGGAGAAGGTGTTGCGGGCATTGGCCGCCTTTCCGCCGTCGCCGTAGTCGAGCGACCCTACCATCTTGAACTCGTACATGTGGTTGTTCGACATGTTGTAGTCGGGAGAGTAGAAGTTGAAAAAGGCATCGTAGCCGGGGATGGGAGACCCGCCCTGCGAGAACGCCTTGTGGGCGTTGTAGTCGATATGTTCGAAGATGACTTCCCCCGTCAGCTTGTCGGTGATGGTATAGTCCACCCTCTTGCAGGCACGGAGCGCCCCCGCATAGACAGAGGCAATGCCGTCGAGACAGCCGAGCGAATCGGAGATGGCGATGCGGTCCTCCGTCGCGGGGATGGGGTCGTACATGCTCTCGTCGATGGTATAGAGATAGGTCCCGAGCGGGATGATGTAGTTATACCAATAGGAGCCGTAGGGCGTGGTGGCGTAGTAGTCGGCCTTGATCTTGTCCTCTTCGTCGATGCCCGCGTTGTGCGCTTCGGTCTCCACTTCGTAGTACGTCTTATCGAAGATGGGCGCCTGCGTCCAATCGCCGTAGAAGGCGAGGAAGGGAACATTGAGGTTGACCCCGTTCTCGGCCTTGGCCGTGAGGGTGACAAAGCCTTCGACGTACATGCCGTAAGGGAAGGAATCGTCGATGAGATCCTTATCCGTCTGGGAGAGTTTATAGGTGACTTTGAGTTTGAGCACGTTGGGCGCCGCGCCTTCCCCTGACTTGCCGCCCACGGTGATATCGGTGCCGTTGGCGCTGCCGCTGCCGCCGAGCACTTCGACCTGCACACTGCCGCCGAGGAGTTGGTCGCGCTCCGCGACGAAGTCGGCGTCGGAAGTGGAGACGCTCTCGGTCATGCCGAGCACCCCGAGCTTATAGTCAAGGGGCGACGTTGAAGTGTTGACGACGTTGATCGTCATCTCGTATTCGCCCGTGCGGGTCGGATCGTCGCCGAGCTCGACCTTGGAGCGATCCTGCACCTTGCCGTCCTTTTCGACCTCGATATAGGCCTTGGTGTTGACGACGTTGACGAGGCTTGCAAGGCCCGCGCCCTGCTTTCTCGGCGAATAGGGATTCCCCTCTTCGTTGAGGACAATGCCCGCCGTGGACATCAGGAGCTTGTTGGTGAGGTTCTTGACGTCCTTCATGTAGGTCGCGACCTCTTCGCTGCCGACGGTGTCCTCCGTGGGAGGCGTCTTGCCCGTGAGATCCTTGTAGTTATCGTTGATGTATTGACGGATGAGAAGGACAAGGCCGCAGAGGTTGGGGCAGGCCATGGAGGTACCGCTGATGGTATCGAATCCGCCGCCGGGAACGGAGGAAGTGATGTTTCCGCCGTGTGCCGTGATCTCGGGCTTCAACACGAGGTCGGGCAGAGGCCCCCAGCACGAGAAGTCGGACATGAAGGGACCCGCCTGCTGGTCATAGCTCAACGTGAACGTGCCCGTGCGGTTCTTGGCGAGCGCGACGCCGTCCTCCTTGGAGATGGAGACGGTGGGAATGTGGTCGCTCTTCCCCATCGACATGAGGATGTCGCCCTCGATATTGTTATAGATGACGCACGCCGCGGCGCCCGCCGTCTTTGCTTGCAGAGCCTTATCTTCGAAGGTGCTGTCGCCACGGGAGATGAGGGCGACCTTGCCCTTGACGTCGAGCCCCGTGTAGTTGGCGCGGTAGCCGTAGCCGGGGACCGTGACGTATTCTATGGTGTGCTCGGTGCCGTCTTTGGCCCAACCCATAGCATCGTAGAGTTCGCCGAAGAAGTCGTTCTCTTCGCCCGCGATGGAGTTGGATTCGTTGAAGAACACGACCTGAGAGTCGTTGCCGATGAGATATTTGCTCTTGACGCCGCTGATGGAGGCGACGGAGAGCGATGCGGGATAGGTCGCGGGAGAGCCGATCGTGCCCGAATCGGGATTGGTGACGCGGTTGGTGTTGCCCTGTGCGCCGCCGTAGCCCGAGCTGTATTCGTTGCCCGCGGCGATGATGAGGCTGGTGCCGCTCTCGTTGATCTTGTCGTAAATTCTGTTGACTTCGTCGTCGTCCTCCTCTCTCGTGAACCCGCACGCCGAGCCGAGGGACATGTTGATGGCATCGACGTCGAGGAGTACGGCATCTTCGAGGGCGGCGAGGATATCGGGGGTCTCGGCGCCCGACTTCAAGTCGGGGAACACCTTCATGAGGACAAGCTGCGTGTCGATCGCGATGCCCTTGAAGGGAATGGCTTCACCGTTGGGGTATACGGCCGTGGAGCCGTCTTTATTCTGATAGGAATCCGCCGATCCGCCGATGATACCGGCGACGTGGGTGCCGTGCTCCGAATCGTAGGGAAACACGTCGGAATCCTTGTCTGCATAGTCGTATTTATAGGGAATTTTTTCGCTGTACCAGACGTCCGTCACGGCGAGGCCTTGGGTCGTCTGTGCGGCGTGGATGGGACTGCCTTCATCGGTCTTGGTGTTCTTGATGAAGCTGTCGACATCCTGATAGGAGAGCTTTTCGGTCCCCTCTTCGGGATTGCGCTTGAATACGGGGTGGGAGAGGTCGAAGCCCGAGTCGAGCACGGCGACCGAAGTCCCCTTCCCCGTATAGGAATTGCCCTGAGGGTCCTTTGCGCTCTCGGACTTGAAGATACCCGTCTCGTACACTTCGACGTCGTTGACGATCGCAGAGGCGTCCGTCCCCTCCGTCTCCTGCGGATGAGAATAGGTCTCGGCGAGCGCAACGCTCTTGCAATAGCCCGATTTTTCGAGCGTGAGGAAATCGCCGTATGTCATGGTGACGGAGATGGCGTTTGCGATCGTGCTGTAACGGTAGCCGACGCTTTCGATGAGGCCTTCCGCTTGGAGATCGCCGATGAGGGCGCTCTGCGCGGCGCCGATCTTGGCCTGTTTCTGTTTGCCTGCGGGACTTGCGGCATATTCCCCGAGGGAATACTGCGCCGATAGCGTCTCATTTTGAAGATAGCTGTCGATGAGCGCGTCTCCGTCCAAGGAGAGAATGGCAACGACCTCGTCGCTCTCGCGATAGCCCTGGTTTTGCAGCAGATATTCGGCCTTGATACGGGCCATTTCCTCTTCGGGCGAGAGCTTATAATCACTTTTGAGAATGGTAAGCTGTCCGCTTTCGGAGGCATGGCTGTCCTCGTTTGCGGTCGTGGAAGGATCGGGGGAACCGCACGCCGCAAAGGCGCCCGCCCCCATCACGCAGACCATGAAAATGGATAAAAGTTTTTTGAGTTTCACGATTGTTTCCTCTGTTTATTGTTACTAAGTGAGCCAAAAATACACGAGTAGCGCCGCCAGCGTAAATCCTCCGATCACGATGAGCGCGGGCGGCAGATAGTGGGAAAAAGCGGCGCGGATCAACGCCCACCGCTCTTTCTTGCTAAGCTGTGGCCGGTCTTTCTCCTCGGGGATCTTCCCCGTCAGAGCTTCCATACTGTAAACAGTATGTCCGTCATCCACATATTTTGTCTTAGGTTTCCTCTTTTTCTTCGACGGTTGCGGCATCGGCGCCGTCTGCT
>CANREK010000006.1 GCA_947629605.1 uncultured Clostridia bacterium
GCTCGTGCCGCCCTTAGACGTGAATAGAATGCGGGCGGGGCAGGATGACGCATTTGTACGGTGCCGTAGAAACGTGCGGCGAGATGCTTCGGACTTACTCTTGTAGACTGCGTTCATGCTCTTCTGCTCAGCATGACGCCGCACGCAACGGATTCCGTATCATGATTCCCCCGCCATAATTTTGCATTTTTCATTTTTCATTTTTAATTTTGCAAAAAATCTCCCTTGCGGGAGATTTTTTGATACTTATGTGCCGATTTGCGTTTATTTTGCGTATTCGACGCTGCGGAATTCGCGGATGACGTTGACCTTGATCTGCCCCGGGAATTCGAGCTCGGACTCGATCTTCTTGGCGATGTCCTTGGCGAGGAAACTTGCCTGCGTGTCGTCGACCTGTTCGGGCTTTACGATGATACGGACTTCTCTGCCCGCCTGTATCGCATAGCACTTGTCGACACCCTTGAAACTTGCGCCGATCTCTTCGAGCTTTTCGAGGCGCTTTACATACCCCGCGCCCGTCTCGCGTCTTGCGCCCGGGCGGGAGCCCGAGATGCCGTCCGCCGCCTGTACGAGAACGGCTTCCATCGTCTTGGGTTCCACGTCGCCGTGGTGCGCCATGATGGCGTTGACGATCATCGCATTTTCCTTATACTTTTTGGCGATGTCGGCGCCGAGCTGGATATGGGTGCCCTCCTGCTCGTGGTCGACGGCCTTGCCGATGTCGTGGAGAAGTCCCGCGCGCTTTGCAAAGTTGACGTCGAGCCCGAGTTCCTGCGCCATGAGGCCCGCAAGCTGTGCGACCTCGATGGAGTGGCGGTAGACGTTCTGCCCATAGCTCGTTCTGAATTTGAGGCGGCCGATGAGCTTGATGATCTCGGGATGGAGCCCGAAGATGCCGACTTCGAACATCGCATTTTCGCCCGCCGCCTTGATCTGCTGATCGAGGTCCTTTTGGACCTTTTCGACCGTCTCTTCGATGCGGGCGGGGTGGATACGGCCGTCCTGAATGAGTTTTTCGAGGGTGATGCGGGCGACCTCGCGGCGAACGGGGTCGAATCCCGAGAGAATGACGACTTCGGGCGTATCGTCGATGATGAGCTCGATGCCCGTGGCGTTCTCGATGGCGCGGATGTTCCTGCCCTCGCGGCCGATGATGCGGGCCTTCATGTCGTCGTTGGGCAGAGGCACGACGGAGACGGTGGTCTCCGAGGCGTGGTCGGAAGCACAGCGCTGGATGGCGAGGGTGATGATGTTCTTGGCGTTCATGTCCGCCTCGTCTTTTGCCTGCTGTTCGAGGTTCCTGACCTGCACGGCGAGATCGTGTCTGGTCTCGTCGAGGATCTCGTCGGTGAGTTGCTTTTTGGCCTCTTCCTTGGTGAGCTGGGCTACCTTTTCGAGCTCTTCGAGCATGAGTTCATGCTGGCGGGAGAGCTGTTCCTCGATCTTTTGGATCTCTTCGTTTTTCTTTGTCCAATTGTTCTTTTGCGCTTCAAGGGACTGCTCCTTGCGGGAGATCTCGTTCTCCCTCTTTTCGAGCGAATCCTCTTGACGGTTGAGACGGTCCTCGACGCGCTTTTGCTCGGCGCGTTTCTCCTTCATCTCCTGTTCGAATTCGTTTCTTCTTCTCAGATCCTGTTCCTTTGCCTCTAAAATTGCTTCCTTTTTGCGCTGCTTGATTTCGATATCTGCCTTTTGCAGCATTTCCTCGACCTGCTTTTCGGTCGCATCGAGTTTTTGTTCCGATCTCTTTTGGGAAACCTTTTTGAGTACCTGCCATGTGACGACGACGGCGATCCCCGCGCCGATCACAAGGGCTGCAATGATGAGCCCGACCCAACCGCCGGTGCCCATCGCAAGGAGCAGGCTGCCATAGTTTGCCATAATGACTGCCTCCTCTAAGTGATTTTTGACGTATATCCTTGACTGTTCTCTAAAAAAGGACAGATTTGGGCATTGTCATTATGATTATACAAGATTTTGCCCCTTTTGTCAACGGGATTATGCAAAATTGCGCTCTTTTTCGAAAATAATTTTCATGTGCGGCGGGAGAATAGGAATGCGGCGGCGGGGCGCAGGAATGCGCCCCGCCGCCGCGTCCCTCTTCATGGAGGCGGGTAGCCGTTAAATCTCGTGCGTTTTGACCCAAGCGAGAAGCTCCTCGTACTTCATCTCGCTCTTTGCGAGGGAGAGCCCGAGATCTACAAGTTCCTCATCGGTCGCCTCCAAAGTGATGCCGTTGACTTCGAGGAAGGTCAAAAGCACATACACGCCGATGCGCTTGTTTCCGTCCACAAAGGCGTGGTTGGACACGAGGCCGACGCACAGCCTTGCCGCCTTTTCTTCCTTTGTCGGGAAAAGCTCTTTCCCGTCGAACGTGGCATAGGGCGCTTCGAGCGCCGATTCCAGCAGTCCCTCATCGCGGATGCCGCCCTCGCCGCCCGTCTCTTCGATGAGCAGACGGTGCAGGAGCATCACTTTTTCTTTGCCGAATTTGATCATTTCGCAAGCTCCTCAAACGCCTTGCGGTGCTTCTCCAAAATACGCCCCGCCACCACGTCGATCTTTTCGTCATCCGTAAGGTCGATGGCGGGATTGTCTTTGAGGCTCACGAGCATATAGTGCGGCTTGTTGTTCTTGAAAATGACGACGCTGCCCTCTCTGTCGGCGATCCGCGCCGCGCGGGAGAAGTTTTGATTGGCTTCCGTGATGGAAAGAACTTGACTTGTATCGATCAACATAGAATCACCTCATCTATATTATACCCGAATTATAGCTAAAAATCAACCTATTTTTATAAATTTTAAGAAAAAAGGACTTCTTTCATGAAGTCCGTAGGTTTCATGGGATGCTATGCGTTCGGTATGAGCGGCGGGACACAGTTGGGAATGACACCCCCTCAGTCACCTACGGTGACAGCTCCCCCTCAAGGGGGCGCCAAGGGTTCCCTCTTGCCCACCCCTCGAGGGGTGGGTGTCACGCAGTGACGGAAGGGGTGTGTGCGGCGTCATGCTGAGCAGTGGAGCATGAACGCAGTCTACGGAAGTGTGTCCGAAGCATCTCGCCGCACAACAGTCCGTATTCGCCCCGCGAGATTCTTCGGGTCAAGCCTCATACTCTTTACAACCGACGCCGCTCAGAATGACGCGGGGCGGGACAGAATGACGCGGGACCGCAATTTTTAATTTTTAATTCAATCCTCACATTTCTTTCATGCCGCGTTTGCCGTGGGAGAGTTTGCGGACCGAGGTCCTGTGCTCTTCGCCCGCGAAGAGGCGGACAAGGTTCTTTCGGTGCGCCGTCCATGTGAGCACATTCAACGCCAAAAGCATCATAAAGCACATCACGGTCCAAACGTTCAAAAGTTCTGCCTCATAGCGGATGGCAAAGACGACACCCTGCCAGATGGACATGACCGCCACGCCGAGGAGGGATCCCATCGAGCCCCATTCGGTGAGGGCGATAAAGCCGACGATGCCAAAGAGCAGCACGACGAGGCAGATGAGGATGTTCCACGGGTCCTCGCAGGAGAGGCAGAACCAAAAGAGTCCCAAGGTCGAGGCGATGCCCTTCCCCCCCTTGAACTTCATCGTCACGGGGAAGATGTGCCCGATGACGACAAACACGCCGCAAAAGTAGCGGGTGAAGTCGGAGATGACGACATGCGTCCCCGCAAACCAGCAGTGGCGGAAGATGAAAAAGCTGATGAGGGCGGGCACTCCCCCCTTGCAGGCGTCGAGGAGGAAATTGATGAGCCCCACTTTGAGCCCGAACTCGCGGGAGATGTTCATCGTCCCGGGGTTGCCCGAGCCGATCTTGCGCACATCCTTCTTTTTGAGCTTTGCGATGATGACGGCAAAGTTGAAACAGCCGACAAGATAGGAGACGACCGCCATCAACAGAAACCAATACCAAAGCTGAGAAAAGGCCAATTCTCTCATTCTTTCTCCTTTTTGCTCCGCACCTGTATGCGGATGGGCGTGCCCGAAAAGTCGTAGGCGCCGCGGATGACGTTTTCAAGATACCGCTCGTACGAAAAGTGCAAGAGCGTTTCATCGTTGACTTGCAGCACGAAGAGGGGCGGATTTGTGGCGACCTGTGAGCTGTAAAAGAGCTTCATGCGCTTGCCTTGGTAGCTCGGCGGTTCGCTGACGCGGACCGCATCGATGAGGAGGTCGTTGAGCGCCCCCGTCGGCACGCGGAAGGAGGCATGCGCGTAGACCTCTTCGGCAAGGGCAAGCGTCTTTTCGGCCCGCTGGCCCGTCTTGGCGGAGATGTAGACGGACTTGAAATAGTCCATGAATTTGAGGTCCTGTTTGAGTTTTTCCTCAAATTTTTCCATCGTGTGGGTGTCCTTTTCGACGAGATCCCACTTGTTCATGACGATGACGGAGGGTTTGCCCTCATCGTGCACCATGCCGATGATCTTGACGTCCTGCTCGGTGAGGCCCTCGACGGAATCGACGACGAGGAGCACGACGTCCGCCCGCTTGATGGCGTCAAAGGCGCGGAGCACGGAATAGTACTCTACATTGTCCTCGACGGAGCGCTTCCTGCGGATGCCCGCCGTATCGATGATGGTGTAATTTTTGCCGCCGCGGGTGAAGCGGGTATCCACGGCGTCGCGGGTGGTCCCTGCGATGTCGGTGACGATGGCCCGCTCCTCGCCGAGGAGCTTGTTGACGAGCGAGCTCTTGCCCGCGTTGGGCTTGCCGACGACGGCGATTTTGAGGGAATCGTCGGCTTCCACTTCCCCTTTCGGGAAGTATTCCACGGCGCGGTCGAGCACGTCGCCGATGCCCTGCGAATGCTCTGAGGACACGCCGAAGGGCTCCCCGAGACCGAGCGCATAGAACTCGAAGAGTTTCTCGGGAGAGTATTCGTCGACCTTGTTGACGACCAAAATGACGGGCTTTTTGCTCTTTCGGAGATAGTCGGCGACGTCCTCGTCGGAGGGGTTGAGCCCCTCTCTCGCATCGGTAAAGAAGAGGATGACGTCGGCGGTCTCCACGGCGAGCTGTGCTTGCAGGGCGATCTGCTTCCACATGATGTCCTCGCTTTTGAGCTCAATGCCGCCCGTGTCGATGAGCGTGAAGGGTCTGCCGCGCCACTCGCACGAGGCCGTGATTCGATCGCGCGTGACGCCGGGGCGATTCTCTGTGATGGCGATCTTTCTGCCCGCCACCTTATTGAAAAAGGTACTTTTCCCCACATTGGGGCGGCCCACGATTGCAATTACGGGTTCCATACACCCTATTATAGAGAACTTTCTCCGATTTGTAAAGGATTTTCGGGCGACTGCTAACGCAAAAAATGCGGAGCAGGGGCGGCCGCGCAGCGCAGCCGCTCATTCTGAGGGAATTAAAAATTAAAAATGAAAAATTAAAAATTGTGGTAGAGAAATTAGAATGACACCCCCTCAGTCTCGCTCCGCTCGACAGCTCCCCCTCAAGGGGGCGCCAAGGTTCTCTTGCCCACCCCTCGAGGGAAGAATTTTGCATTCTGCTAAGAGTTGATAACTCTTAGCGCAAAATTCTTATAGCATTTGCCCATATGTAAAGGGCAAATGCCGACCAAGCACGGGGCTCCACCCGTGCGCGAGGGTGCCCCGTAGGGGCGGAAGGGGTGTGTGCGGCGTCATGCTGAGCGGCGGAAAAGGAACGCAGTCTACGGAAGCATGTCCGAAGCATCTCGCCGCACAGTAGTCCATATTCGCCCCGCGAGATTCTTCGGGTCAGGTCATCGAACTCCGTACAACCCGCGACGCTCAGAATGACGCGGGGCGGCAATTGCTTCCGTAGGTTTGCTGGGATGCTTCACGTACGTTCAGCATGAGCGGCGGGGCGATGCCCCGCCGCGTCATTCTCAATCATGCCCCGCCACAATTTTTCATTTTTAATTCCACTGAAAAGCGGCGCACCGAGACGGTGCGCCGCTTCCTTCCCCCCCTATCGCTCAGGCGCAATCATGCGCAGAGGATCGTGATGTAGCAGAGGTTGATACATTTGTCGCTCGTCGTGATGTCGAGCGTCAGTTCGCCGCCCGTGACGGTCACGTTGAAGGAGAGCTCCTCCCCGATCGCGCCGTTTTGGATCTTGCTCTCGCCGTTGGCGCTGACATTGGGATTCGTCGAGCAGTTCCAAGGGTCGGCAAAGTACATCTTCACGGTATACGTTCCGTCCGGAATTTCAAACTTATAGTGCAAATTCCGCGCGACGCTGCTCTCGAATTGGTTCTTGGTGTAGCGGTTGGAAAGGGTCTTTTCCGTGCCGTCGCCCGATGCAAATTCATAGGCCCAAGTGGAGTTGGTGCCGATGCCCTTTTGGCACGCGCCCGCGATGTCGGCGGCGTTGTTGTCGACGAGCCCCCACTGCATGCCCGTGCCGACGTCGGCGCCGTAGACCTGTTCGGTGACGGAATTGTAGAGGCCGAAGCTGTCGCCGTCGGAGAGCGTCGTCGGGTCATAGTCGCCGCAGTCCACAAAGTAGGCGATGCCGCCCTTTTTCAACTCACGGGTGAGGGTATTGAAGGTGCTGACCACTCTTGCCGACGGCCGGCCTGCCGTGTTGCTCTCGATCTTGACGAGAATGCGGTCCTTCTCGGCGCCGTCGATGGTGTTCTTCACCGCCCCCTCGACGATGCTCTTGGGAATGTGGAGATACACTTCGTACATGCTGTCCGTGCCCTTATAGTTGAGCGTGGCAGTGTAGAACACGTTCGAACCGACGCTCATCTTGACGGTCTTGCCGTTGTCGTCCTTCATGAAACTCGTCTGAATGAAGTTGGCATCCGGCTTGGACTTGTCGACGCCGACCCAATAGGAGAAGCTGCCGCCCGCGTTTGCATAGCGGCTGGTCTCGGAATCCGCGCCCGTGCTGTTTGCGGCATCCACCATGCGCTGTTCGGTCTCATACTGTCCGCGGCCGGGTTGCAGGGTCTCGATCACGGTGTCGGTGGAGTTGTCCGTCGGGGCGTCGTCGGTGCCGTTGAAGCGGAAATAGAGCCCGTAGCGCTGGGTGTACTGTTTATAGTGAATGGAATAGGTGAGCGGGCCGCCCTCGATGCCCGTGAGGGTGAACTTGCCGTCGCTCCCCCGCGTCATGTAGGTGTTGATATTGTTCTTGAAGGTTGCGAGCGAACCGGCCGTGATCGTGTAGCTGTCTTTGAGACCCGTGAGGGCGTTGGGGGTCTCGATGGTCTGCCCCCAGCCGTGCGTGCCGCTCTTCATATTGTCGGTGCCGAGCTCCGCCGAGAGCACATAGGGCCCGTATTTGAAGGCGAGGGCGTACTCCGCATTGGGAAGATCGTGCACGGTGATGTTCTTGCCGAGGGTGAGCGTGACGGTGTCTCCCTTCTTGGCGTCCACGGAGGCGAAGTCATCGCTCGCCGCAACGGAGACGGTCTCGCCGTTCTTCTTGACTTCGAATTTCGTCGTCCAATCGGGGCGGCGGAGTTTCAGCGTCGTGACCCCCTCTTTGACCTCGATCTTGACCTCGTCGGAAGTTTCGAGATCGGCCGTCATCGCGAGGGAGAGACCCTCCGTCTTGTAGGTGGAGCTCATGTACATGGCCACATAGGTCGCGCCGACCGCGTCGTAATAGATGCTGTCGTTGAGCTTGGACATGCTCTCCATGCCGCTTCCCGTGCAGCACCAAAAGCTGTTTTCGGGCGTGGAATAGGTCTTGTAGTACCCCGCGGCCATGGGCTGGAAGTACATCGTCATGCCCGTGTCGGGGTTCTGCGAGGAGAGAATGGCGTTGATGTAGGTGTTTTCGTAGTAATCGAGATACTTCTTGTCCTTGGTGACGGAGAAGAGCATCCTCGAAAGTTTGAGCATGTTATAGGTATTGCAGGTCTCGCAGTTGATGTTGGAACGGATGGACCACTGACTGTCGTCGCGGGAGAAGTGCTCGTCGTTGGAGTTGCCGCCCGTCACATAGGAATGATGTTCTACGACGCGCGTCCAGAACTTTTCGGCGACCTGCAAATAGATCTTGGGATTGGTCCTGCCAGACGCATTCGCCGTGACACCGTCGACCGTCTTGCCGTTTGTCCGGATGTAGCCGTTGAGAAGGCCGATGACCTTGGGAATGGTCGTGTTGGCGTGCTGGCCTTGCAGATAGTTGGCGTCGTCCGAGATGATGCGTTCGACCATGGAGCTCTGCGCAAAAGTCCCCTGCGTGGCGATATCCTCGTCGAACTTATGCGCCGCAACGGCGTATTTTTCCTCCCCCGTGACGGCGTAGAGGTTGTAGAGTGCGTCGTTCATGCCGCCGTATTCGGTGGAGAGCACGATCTTCCGCGTCGCCTCGCTCCATTTGGAGACACGGTTACAGACCCATGTCCCGAGATTCTTGGCGATGGTGAGGGCCGTCTCGTTGCCCGCCACGGTGTACATGTCGATGAGCCCCGCCAAGATCTTATGCATGGTGTACCACGGCACCCACGCCTGTGTGTTGATGTCCGTTTTGCCCTGTTCGACGTTGTCGAATTGGAATTCCACATTCCTCTTGTTGGTGGCGTTGGCGCCCCAGAGGAAGCCCGCCTTTGCGCCCGTTTCGGCGTCATCTTCGAGATATTGGCACTTTTTGAGCTCCGAGATGACGAGCTTGATGCGCTTGTCGAGTTGGGACTTCTCCTCTTCCGACGTGCCGCCGTTGGCATACGCCTGCGCGAGGGCGGAGAGATAGTGCCCCATCGTGTGTCCCGCGATGAGGGAATTCTCCCAACCGCCGTAGCGCTTTGCCCCGTCGGGCGCGGGTAGATTTGCATTGGCGTAGAAGTTGTAGAGAAGATTGTCGGCGTTCAGACTGAGGAGATATTCGATCTCCTTGTCGAGCGCGTTCTCTGCATAAGCATCGAGATTGGCCGTCTCTGTCATAGCTGTAAATGTCACGTTTCCCTCCGCTTCGGGTGTAGGATCTTCGGAATCGTCGGTAGTGGGATCCTTCCCGTCGGGGTTGATATCCTCGTTGTTCGTTCCGCCCTCGTCACCGGTCTTGTCGCCCTGTTTGCCGCAGCCCGCAAGCACGCCGAAGGCAAGCGGCACACAAAGTAAGGATGAGAGCAATCCTTTCCACCATTTTTTACCTTGTTTTTGCTTCATTTTCGGAAATTTCCCCCTTTTTTTCGCCCGAGACTTGTAAATCGGAGCGAAATATGTTACTATCATTATAGTATAACGACCGTTTTTGACAATCTCAAACGGGAATATAGAGGTATCAAAAAGTAAGATGTTGCACTTTTGTTTGCAGTCCCCCATCGACGTGCTGTGGTTCGGCGAGTTCATTTCCCCCCAAAAGGATTGGAAACATCTCACGCGTCGGCTGTTTGAGTATGAGATGATGATCGTGACGGAGGGCGAACTCTACATCGCCGACGACGACAGGGAATATCATGTCAGGGCGGGGGAATATCTCATCATGTCTCCCACGCGGGTGCAAAAGGGCACGCGGGTGTGCAAGTGCAGATTCTATTGGATGCACTTCCGCTGCGACGCCCTGCCCGCCTCGGTCTCCCTCCCGCCGCAGGCGGCGTTCACGATGAGGGAAAACATCGACACGCTTGCGCATATGCTCCTTACATCGGAGGCCGAACATCCGAGAAGCGTCCGCTCCCGCTATCTCGCGACACAGCTTTTATTGGAACTCGCCGAGGGACATTCCATGGAAGAGACCAATCTCTCGCGGCGGAAACAGCTCGTAAATTCCGTCAAGACGTTTGTCGCTTTTCATAAATTTTCGGAGATACGGGTGCGGGATATCGCGCGGGAGCTCGGCTATCATGAGAAGTATCTCTCGACCGTCTTTCACGAGACGGAAGGCGTCACGCTGAAAAAATACCTCGCCGAGACGAGGCTCGCCGAGGCCAAACGACTGCTGCTGGAAACCGACTACACCGTCACCGAAGTGGCGTATTATCTGAATTTCCCCTCTCCGCACAACTTTTCCCGCTTCTTTAAGCAGGAGACCGGCCTCACCGCCTCCGAGTTCAGACATGGAGCGCAATGACGCGAATAGAATGACACCCCCTCAGTCTCGCTACGCTCGACAGCTCCCCCTCCAAGGGGGAGCCAAGGGTCACCCTTGCCCACCCCTCTGAGGGGTGGGTGTCACGCAGTGACGGAAGGGGTGTACGCGGCGAGCGATTAGAATGACACCCCCTCAGTCTCGCTACGCTCGACAGCTCCCCCTCCAAGGGGGAGCCAAGGGTCACTCTTGCCCACCCCCTTAATCCCCCTCCTCGAGAGGGGACAAAAGGCCTACCCCTTTTGGGGGGAGGCTCCGCCGTAGGCGGTGGTGGGGGGGGATTCCGCCCACCGTTCCCCCCATCCGTCACGGCTACGCCGTGCCACCCTCCCCCCGTAGGGGGTAGGGCCTTGGGGGCAGCACAAAAAAAGAGCAGCGAGGCTGCTCTTTTTTGCTGTTCTCTGTCGATGATTACGACTGCTTTGTGAGTGTCTTACTGCCGCCGATTGCCGATTTGGAGTCGATAAGTTTGATCGTACCATCGGCGCTGAACGTGATTTCGAACTTACGCTTTGAGCCCGTCGTTTGTTCAAGCAAGAAATGTCCTTCTCCTGTGCAGGTGATTTGGGCATCGGTAAAGGTCGCCGACACGCCCCAATAAGTATCTTTGACTGTGACGCCGCTCGCTGTAATGGTAACAGTCGTGTAGTTTCCACCCTTGTAGGTACCTTGATACAGATCGCTGAGAAGGTTCCCCTCCTTGAACTCCTTGCATGTGACTTCGACCGTGGTTGCCTCATTGACCGTGACAGTGATTGTGATCTTCCCCCCGCTGCTGGTAAACGTCTTATTGTCGTCGTTCACGGTAATTGTTTCCACTTCAAAATGGCTCTTCGGTGTGATCGTGATCGTGACAGACGAGCCTTCCCAATAGAGGTTGGTGTCGTTCTTGGGGCTGAGTGTAAAGGTTCCGTCGGGGCAATTCACGGTAAGCAAATACTGCTTCATGTCCTCTGTAATCTTTTTCAATGTCCAATCCACACTCGCAGCTGCATTGAAGATCATTATACTCCCCGTGCTCTGGAATACCACTGTATATTCCAACTTGGTGGTCTTGAAGTAATAGTCGTTCGTGTTTGTGTTCTTATAGAGATTGTATGTGGTGCCGTCGAATTCGAAGTTCCCCTCGGCATCGATGTAGACCTCGTGCTCGTTGTTAGAGTATGTGCCCGCATGATCGGGAACAAGCACGGGATCGGGCGGCGTCTCACGGGTATAAGTTACGTCGTCTTTTGTGCTCTTGCCGTAGGGGTGCAACACGAGCGATTCGCCCCTTTCGGTTTCGGTGTAGATGAGATCATAGAGGCCGCCGTTGACATAGACGGTGTAGACAAGGCCCTCATCGGTTTCGCTCTTTGCAAGGCGGGCCGCCTTATAAGTGTCGACATACACTTCGCCGAACTCAAACTTGATGGGCATGCTCGCGGGACCGCCGGTCCAGGAGGAATCGTAGAGCGAATGCGTTTCTTCAATGGTCGCATTGCGGTCAGAGGTGAGCGTGCCATTAATATTGGCATAATACGTTACGCTGTCCCCATTGACGGTGAGGGCAAGGATCCTGTTCTTGAGCTCCGGAAGAACATAAATTTCGTAGGTATCTTCAAGGTTTTCAGCATAGATGGTATATCCAAACGTCGCCGTGTACGGCGTTCCCGATACCTTGGTGACGCCTCCTTCCTTGATCGAGATCGAAGAGTTCGTCACCGTGATAGAGAGGTTGGTCGTGGCGCTTTCACCCTTGACGGTACAATACCAAGTCTTACGATAAGTGGAGGTGGGAGTTACTTTTTCAAACTTCTTGAAAGAGACTTGGAGCTCCACATCGCCCGTCACGGGGAAGGTGTAGCTGCCGTTTTCAAGGTCGGCCGTGACATCCGTCGCTTCCCCATCGCCATACTTGACTGTGAGGCTGCCGATGATATATTTGTCGGGGGTCGTATCGGGGGCAAGAGTGACGGTCGCTTCGCCGTCCTCGTAGAAGATGTTCTTATCGAACAGGTTGTCGCCCTTGGGCGTGACGGTGACGGTGCCGTTTTCGCCGCCCGTCACGGTGACGCTGTGTTGAGGCGTGGGCGCCTTGCTGGGGTCGACCGTGAAGGTGACTGTCACCGTGAGGTCATGGTTGACGACCCAAAAATCGGTCGCCAGCTCTGCGACGGTCAATTTGCGGGTCTCCGTGCCGTCGTTGACACGGACTTCCGCGGAGACATACGCCTCTCTTCCCGCGACGTCGAGCGCGACATGCACCTTGGTCGCGGAGGAGACGGCCGTGAGCGTTTTGAGCTCGCTTTGAGGTTCCACGGAAACATTATAGAGTGTATAGGTCCCCGGGCCCGTCACATTGACCGTGACGCTGTGCGTTGCCGCTTGGAAGGTGACGGCGAGTTCGGTGTCCTCGGTGACAGCGCCGAGATCGAGACTGCGCTTGGGCGAATGGTCGCGCATGTTGCGGTCGGGATGCCGGGGATCGAGATAGAGTTCTTCGAGCGTCGATGTGACGTCGGTCCCGTTCACCGTGACGGAGACGATCTCGTAGCCGTACGCGGGTTCGATGGTCGCGGAGAGGGCCGTCCCGCTCACGACTTTGCCATCCGTGGGCGCGGGATCGAGGGTCACACTGCCCTGCCCTTCCGTATAGGTGGCCGTGACACTGACTTGTTTGACCTTGAAGGAGACTTCCACCGCCGTATCGGCCGTGACCGTGAAGGCGTACTCGCCGTCGGTGAGCTGCACATCTGCGTCGCCCACTTTGACGGAATCGACCTCATAATTGGCAGCGGGGGTAACGGTGAGTTTGACGGAAGTGCCCTTTGCGACCTTGCCGTCCACGGGAGCGGGATCGAGGGCCGCGGAGCCGTGTTCGCCGCAGGTGAGCGTCAAGGAGACCAAAGACGCCTTGAAGGTGACTTCCACCGTCGTGTCGTCATCGGCCGTGAAGGTGTACTTGCCGTCCTCTCCCGCCGTGACCGCCGTGTCGTTGACTTTGACGGAATCGACCTCGTAGTTTTCATTGGGCGTGACGGTGAGTTTTACGGAAGCGCCCTTTGCGACTTTGCCGTCCACGGGAGCGGGGTCGAGCGTCGCGCTGCCATGTTCACCACAGGTGAGCGTGACGTTGACTTTCTCCTCCGTAGGCGGCGGGGTGACGGTCTCGGATTTGAAGGTGATCTCCACCGTCGTGTCGTCATCCGCCGTGAAGGTGTACTTGCCGTCTGCACCGGCCGTGACCGCAGAGCCGTTCACCTTGACGGAATCGACCTCGTAATCGGCATTCGCCGTGACCGTGAGGGTCAGCGAGGCACCCTTTGCAACCTTGCCATCCACGGGCGCGGGATCGAGCGTATAGCTGCCGTTGTCGCCGCAGGTGACGTTGACATTGACTTTGTCCTCTGCGGGCGGGGTGACGGTCACGGGTTTGAAGGAGACTTCCACCGTAACGTCGCTGTCTGCCGTAAAGACATACTTGCCCTCGGCGTTGGCGTTGACCGCCGAGCCGTTCACCTTGACGGAATCGACCTCGTAGTTTTCATTGGGCGTGACGGTGAGTTTTACGGAAGCGCCCTTTGCGACCTTGCCGTCCACAGGAGCGGGATCGAGCGTATAGACTCCGTCGTCGCAGCAGGTGACGTTGACATTGACTTTGTCCTCTGCGGGCGGGGTGACTGAGGTAGCTTTGAAGGTCACGGAAACCGTCGTATCGGCATTGACAGTAAATACATACTTGCCGTCGGCGTTGGCGTTGACCGCCGTGCCGTTCACCTTGACGGAATCGACCTCGTAGTTTGCGTTGGGCGTGGCCGTGAGGGTCAGCGAGGCGCCCTTTGCGACCTTGCCGTCCACGGGAGCGGGATCGAGGCTCGCACTGCCGTTTTCACCGCAGGTGAGCGTGACACTGACTTTGTCCTCCGCGGGCGGGGTGACGGTTGCGGACTTAAAGGTCACGGCGACGGTAGAATCTCCGCTCACCGTAAAGACATATTTGCCGCCGCTTGCCGTGAGCGCGGAGCCGTTGACTTTGACGGAATCGACTTCGTAATTTGTCTTGGGCGTCGCCACGACGGTGACGGATGCGTCCTTTTCATACTTCCCGTCCTGTGATACGGGATCGAGCGTGACCGTTCCACGCGTCTCGTCGTACTCGGCAACCGTTACAGTATAATATACCGGGTTGTCTACGGGATCGGGTTCGTCCTTGTCGCACGCAACGGCGAAGAGACCCATGCAGACAAACAGCATGACACTGAGCACGGCGATGAGTACTTTTTTGAAGTTCTTCATACCAACCTCCTAAAAAATTACTGCTTTTACGAATGGAACGCTCGCCGCAACGCCGCAAGCGCCCCTCCGCGGGATCAAAATATACACAAAAACAGTTTGGGAAACTATAAGTATACTTTGATACTTCCCATTCTACCCCCCCCCCCTGAACTTTTGTCAAGTCATTGAGGGTATTTGCTGCAATTATATTTCTTTATACCATTTATCAATTTTAATTATATTTTTGAATGTTTTGAATCCCCTCTTGCGGCGTTTATCCACATTTGAAGGGATTGGGAGGTGAGGGACATAATTTAGAATGACACCCCCTCAGTCTCGCTACGCTCGACAGCTCCCCCTCCAAGGGGGAGCCAAGGGTCACTCTTGCCCGCCCCCTGCGTCAGGGGGCGGGGTAGGGGTGGGGGTCCGCCCTCAATATTCTACGGCACCGTTCTGAGAGCGTCATCCTGCCCCGCCCGCGTTCTATTCACGTCTAAGGGCGGCACGAGCGCCCAAAGGCGCGAAGTAGCGGAGCCCGTAGGGCGAAGTCGAAGGATCCGCCGCATTATAATAAGGTGATGGTTCGGCTACGCTACTTCGTCGCTACGCTCCTCGTGCCGCCCTTCGACGCCATAAAGAACGTGCGGGCGGGGCAC
>CANREK010000007.1 GCA_947629605.1 uncultured Clostridia bacterium
GAGAGCGTTGTCATGCGATACCCCTTCACTTAAAGGGGCGATTTTGGGGCAAAATCGAAGGGTCAAAACGCAAAATTCTTCAAAATTTTTCTTTCCGCGCGCCCGCGCTTTCCCGCACCGAGAGCGTTGCCTTCAATACCCCTTCACTAAGAAGGGCGATTTTCGGGCAAAATCGTACCCCCTAAATCGAAGATTTCATCAAAATTTCTTATTTAACCTGTGGCAAATTTGCCGAAATGGGGAAGCAGGATAAGGAAAGTGCCACAACGCACTTTCGACCGTAAACAAGCGGGAAACCCGCCTTTTGGGATGATTTGAAGGTGTTAATTACAAAATTGTTTTCATATATTTCCGAAATTCAAATGCCATTGCTTGAACGAAACAGGCTTTTATGGTATACTATATTTAGTTTGCAGGTGTAGCTTCATCATCCATCCGCAAGCCTATTTGGGTTATCGCGCCAGATATTGAAGAATACAACACTATCAAGGAGTGTAATATATGCCAAACATTAACCTAAAAACCGTATTGGAAACGCAGCCTAATCCGTCCGATTCGCTTTACAGGAAGACTTTTATCGTCAAGGATTATCAGCGGGGCTACCGTTGGAGTAAGAGCCAAATTGTATGTCTTCTTGAAGATGTGAGGAATTTTGATACGCAAAACGACAAACTCAAATATTGTATGCAACCTCTTGTCGTAAAAAAAGAGACCTGCCCTCTTTCCAATTCCGCGAACAGCCTGAGCAATATGCTTAGTCATAGTTCGGATGCGGCTCTAAGCGATGTCTGGGAGCTTATTGACGGACAACAACGACTCACCACCATTTTTGATGTATTCAAACAGTTTTTCAATTATGTACGCAGCCTAAATAAGCCAGTTGATTATATTGGCGAAATGGAAAATCTGATTCAATCTTATGTATCGAGCAAAGATGAATTTATAAATTTACTTATAAAGGTTCCCGCCCTTTTCGAATATATGAAAAAGAACACTTATCGTATTGATTCGACGCGCAATAAACGGATTGTACTTCTTAGCAAGGAACAGCTTAACGCTTATTATGCAGAAGTATACACATATGCGTTGAAAATAAAACTTGAGGAAGAAGGATATATTGTCGATTACCATTACGGAAGAGGATATTTTAATGTTCCAACATCCGAGTCGTATATTGAAAACATTAGTGCGCCTAATCCCTCTTCCGTACACTACCAAAACATCAAATACGAGAACGGGCGATTTACGGTTGACGGCATGCTTTTGACTGATGCCAATGGCAATGAAATTGGAAAAGTAGACGATGCAATTCAGGTAATATAGCCAAGAGTTAACAAAAGCAGTCGGGAGCAAAACTCCCGACTGCTTTTGTTAACTCGCCCAAAGGTGTATTCCGATAAAAAATTTTGTTTTTGTGATTCCCTATGGAATACACCCTTGTCTCGGGAGGTTTTTTTTGTGGATAAATTTGCATGCGGAGAAAATTTTTGCAAAAATTCCCCTTTTAACTATTCGCAAAATTGACATCTTCCCCTTTTTGCGCTATACTGTTCTCATGACAAAAAAGAGCGTCAACTACTATCAAGAGCGTAACCTCAAAAATCTCGACCGCATCGACGGCCTTCTCGACGACCTCCCCGAGTATTGCGAGGACTTTTTCCGCGGCGTCGAGGAACGCACGAGTGTGCTCACCCGTCTCAACTACGCCTACGATCTCCGCATCTTCTTCGACTTCCTCTCCAAAAAGCGTTTCAAGAACAAATCGCCCAAGGAGATCACGCTCGAAGACTTGGAGCAGATCACGGACACCGACATTGAGATCTTCCTCTCCTATCTCTCCCATTATAGCTACGGCGAAAAGCGTCTCAGCTGCAACGAGCGAGCCAAGGCGAGAAAGCTCTCCACCGTCCGTTCCCTCTTCAAATACTTCTTCAACAAGGGCCTCATCGGCGTCGACAACGCCGCAAAGGTCGCAACGCCCAAGCTCCATGAAAAGGAGATCATCCGCCTCGACGGCGACGAGATCAGCGGCATTTTGAACGAAGCGGAGTACGGAAACGGCCTCTCCCGCCATGCCAGCCACTATCATGACCGCACCATGGTGCGCGACACGGCCATTCTGACCCTCTTTCTCGGCACGGGGATCCGTATTTCCGAGCTCGTGGGGCTCAACAACGAGAGCATCGACTTCGACAACAACTCCTTTGTCGTCACACGCAAGGGCGGAAATCAAGCCATTCTGTATTTTTCCGACGAAGTTGCCGACGCGCTCGCGGCCTATATCGAACAAAAAAAAGGCGACCCGAAGGTGCCCGACGAATCCCCCGCTCCCCTCTTTTTATCCATGCAATACAGAAGGATCACCGTCCGCGCGGTCGAAAATCTCGTCAAAAAGTACGCCAAGATCGTCACTCCGCTCAAAAAGATCACGCCGCACAAGCTGCGTTCGACCTACGGCACCGCCCTCTACCGCGAAACGCACGACATCTATATCGTCGCAGACGTGCTCGGCCACAAGGATGTCAACACCACGCGGAAGCACTACGCCGCGATCACCGAGGACAACCGCCGTTCCGTTGCGGATAAGGTCAAATTGCACCGCACCGAGGAGGATGACACATGAGCGCGGAAGTCATCTACGTCATTCAGCCCGTCGAGGGCAACAATACGGAAGTGTTGCATGAGGAGATCGTCGCCCTCATCGAGAGCGCGGGCGCGGAATATGCGGGGACCATCTACCAAACCATCCGCGAGATCGACCCCGCGACCTATATCGGCAGCGGGAAACTTACGGAGCTCAAAGAGCGCCTCGAAGGGCTCGACGTCACGGTTCTCTTCAACGGCGAACTCTCTCCTTCCCAGACGCTCAACATCTCCAAGGCCCTCGACGACAGAAAGGTCATCGACAGGACCGTGCTCATTCTCGACATCTTCGCCCTTCGCGCCGTGACGAGCGAAGGGAAACTTCAAGTCGAACTCGCCCAGCTCAAATATCTCTATCCCCGCCTCAAAGGCAAGGGACAGGCGCTCTCCCGCCTCGGCGGCGGCACCGGCACGCGCGGCCCCGGGGAGACCAAGCTCGAAACGGACAGACGGCACATCCGAAATCGCATCCGTCTGCTGGAAGCCCGTCTCAAAGAGACCGAAAAGCGCCGCGCCCTTCAAACGGAACGCAGAAAAAAAGAGCGTGTCATGACGGTCGCGCTCGTCGGATATACAAATACGGGGAAATCGACCCTCTTAAACCATCTCACGGGCGCGGAGGTGTTCGTCAAAAACGCCCTCTTTGCGACGCTCGATCCCACGGCGCGGAGCTTTGAGATCGAGGGTGTGCCTTTCCTCCTCGTCGACACCGTCGGATTCTTGCAGAGCCTCCCCCATCACCTCATCGAGGCCTTCAAATCCACGCTCGAAAGCGCCAAGAACTGCGACCTCGCCCTCATCGTCTGCGATGCGAGCGGCGAATACGAGATGCAGCTCCATACTACGCTTGCGACCCTCCGCGACTTGGGATTCTCTTCCCCCTATCTCGTCGTCATGAACAAGTGCGACCTCGTGGATAGTGTCGATGCCTTCCCCAAGGATGCCGTCTGCATCTCCGCCGCAAAGGATATCGGGCTCGAAGCCCTCAAACGGCACATCTTTGACACCTTAAAGGACAACTTCGTCAAGACGACGCTCCGCATTCCCTATGAAAAAATGGCGCAGTACAGCGCCATACGGTCCTATCTCACCGAGCAGAATGTGACGTTTACGGAGAGCGGCGCGGAAGTCAAGGCCATCATCCCCGCCATCTACGCCGAAAAATTTACCCCTTTTTACGATCGGGGTCATAGTCAGGATCCATGATGACCTTATCGATCTTGATCGTCGCATAGTCGCGGATGTCGAGGCACTTGCCGCAGTTGTCGCAGATCTTTGTCGGATCGAGGTCGCAAACGAGACATTCGAGGCACCCGTCGCACTCCTTGGTCTCATCCAAAACGCACATCTTTGTTTCCATAAAAATAGTATAACACCCCTATGAAAAAAATGCAAGAAAAATTTTTCGAAAATATGGAACATTTGTTTGCATTCTTTTTTGATTTGTGCTATAATGCCAAATAGAGGTAGCTTATGATAAAACATGATAAATTGATGGATGTTCTCGACTATGTCCGCCGCTATAACGACGAAAACGGCTTCCCCCCTTCCGTCCGCGACATCTGCGCAGCGCTCAACATCAAGTCGACGGCCACGGCCTACGACTATATCAACCGTCTGCGCGAGCAGGGCTATCTCGACAAGGCCGAAAAAAAGAACCGCTCCGTCGTCATACGCGGGAACGCCACCGTGCGGGCGCCGCTCCTCGGCGTCGTCAACGCCGGCCGCCCCATCCTCGCCGTCGAGGACAACGAGGGCTATTATGCCCTGCCCGAGGCAGAATTTAAGGGGGAAGATTTGTTTTTGCTCCGTGTGCACGGCGAATCCATGATCGAGGCGGGCATCTTCGACGGGGATAAGATCATCGTCAAGCGTCAAACGACCGCCGAAAACGGCGAGATCGTCGTCGCCATGTTCGACGACGGCACCATGGAAGGCGCCACAGTCAAGCGCTTTTTCAGGCGCGGCGGCAAGATCATTCTCCACCCCGAAAACAGCACGATGGAAGATATCATTCCCGAAAATCAAGCCAGCATACAGATCCTCGGCAAGGTCATCGGCCTCATGCGCAGTTTCCGCTAAAAATTCCACAATTTCAATTTGAAAAAGAGCCGAGATGCATACCTCGGCTCTTTTTTGTGGATTTTTTATAGGTCTACCCTCTCAAAGCGCTGCATCGACAGCCTCGCGGCGAGGGCGGACAAGACGGCATAGAGCGTCAGTCCGCCGAAGAGGATGGCGAGTTTGATGCCGTAATAATCGGGATCGGGCGAGGTCAGCGGCGCATAGAACGGAAGATGGCGGAGCATCACCATACAGCCGATGAGGGCAAATTGCACGGCCGTTGCGATCGCGAACGGCACGCCGATCTTCGTCGGATTTTGATAGTGAAGCGGAAAAAACATGAGGTTAAAAATTCCAAGGAGCAGAGCCCCATACCCACAAAAGGCAAGATTTGCGCTGTTCCCCACAAGGTTGACAAGCATGGTTTGGGGGAAAGTCATTTGCTTGATGACGATGCAGAGCGCCGTCAAACACAGGAGTGCGCATTGGAACATCATCATGACCGCCATGCGGGCGAGCGGGACATTGCGCTTCTTTACGGGGAGCGAGGCGGTAAACGCCAAGTCCCCATTCTCCCGCGCCGCCATCGCGGTAAAGAATACCGCAAGACCCGAGAAAAAGAAGATGACCTCATAGGGGTAATTCGGCACAAAAACGAGCGCCGCAAAGGCCAAAAAAATGATTGACGTCGGGTGCAGACAGAGCGAAAATTCCTTACTTATGAGCGATTTCATGCGATTTTCTCCTTTCCCATTCGAGGTGGATCATGATCTCGTCGAGCGTTGCCTCTCTCCCCTCTCCGCTTCCCTCGACGAGCCCTTCAAATCCCCCTTTCACCGCCTTGACGCCGATCGCCCGCACCGCGTCCGCTTCCGCCAAATCGGCAAAATGTTTGAGCCGATAGCGACCGATGAGCGCATCGAGCGCCGCATCCGCAAGCAGTGTTCCGTCCGACAGATAGAGGATCCGATCGGCGACACGCATGAGATCGGATGTGATATGGGTGGAAAACAGCACGGTGACACCCTGCGCTTTGAGGGCAAGGAGGGTGTCGCAGAGGTCCTCCCGTGAGAGAGGATCGAGCCCGCTCGTCGGTTCATCCAACAGAAGAAGTTTCGCCCCGTGTGAGAGGGCGAGAGCGAGGGCGAATTTAATTTTCATGCCCTCGGAAAGCTCCCGTATCTTTTTTGTGAGCACGAGCGCGTATTCGTCGCAGTAGCGCCGAAACACTTCCCCATCCCAATGCGGATAGAAGCGGGCGACGGTCTTTGCAACGGCGGAGAGCGCTTTATTCGGATAGAAGCGAAACCCACCGCCGACGTAGCCGATGAGCTCCTTGGCTGTCCCCTCTTCCTCGCCGAAGTCCTTGCCGAACACTTTGACCGCTCCCTCGGAAGCGATGAGCCCCATGACGGATTTGAGCGTGGTGCTCTTCCCCGCGCCGTTCCGACCGATGAGCCCCGCGATCTGCCCTGCCTCGACGGAGAAGGAGATGCCGTCAAGCACAAAATTCGGATAGACTTTTCTTAAATTTTGAACGTTGAGCGCGAGCAAGGTCATTTCTCCCCGTCTTTGACCTGTTTGACGGCATTCCAAAAGGATTCCGCATACGAAAAAGGTTGCAGTGCAATGCCTTGATTTTTATCCGCCATGAGGAGCAGCGCGTCGCCCGCATTGAGCGAGAACATGTCGCGCACCTCTTTGGGAATGACGATTTGTCCCTTGGGGCCGATTTTTACGGTCGCCAAGTACTTGCCTTCGGGAAAGTTTTCCATTTTTTTTTCTCCTAAAAGTATTACTTTTCTTACATTATATACTTTTCACTCAAATTTGTCAAGAAGAATTTGAAAAATTTTTTTCTCAACAATTCCCCCGACTTCCGATTGAAATGGATAGAAAAGCAGTCACTGCAAAGCGCTTGACTTCTATTAAGGCCTTTGTTATAATGGTCTCACTCATCAGAGGGCGGTGCAGACGTATACTGCGAGCCGGATAAGATGTCGGATGGGACCATCCCGGAGCAACACAGCCGTAGCGAATGTTGGATAAGGGATCGACCGTTCGGAGCTTATTCGGCTTATTTTTTAAGGAAAAAATGGACTTTCTCAACGGAAATCTCAAAAAAATCTACTTCAATTATCTGTTGGCCTCCTTCGGCAGCACGTTGATCTCCATGATCTACGGCATTGTCGACATGGCGATGGTCGGCCGATACGAAGGGCCCGATGCCACGGCGGCGCTGGCCTGTTTTTCTCCCGTGTGGAACATCATCTACGCGATCGGTCTCCTTACGGGCATCGGCGGCGCGGTGCTCTACGGCAATGCGATCGGGAAGCAGGACAGGGAAAAGGCAAACGGATTTTTTACGCTCTCCTTCATCCTGACTGCGGGCATCATCACGCTCTTTTGGCTCGCCATGATCCTGTTCGATGGGCCCATTCTGAGGCTGTTCGGCGCCGATGACGCCCTTCTCCCCTATGCGCAGAAGTATCTATTCCCCCTCAAATTCTGTCTGCCCCTGTTCACCTTCAACAGCCTCCTGTCCTCTTTCATCCGGAACGACAACAGGCCCCGCCTTCCGACGGTCGCCGTGCTTGCGGGCGGGATCTTTAACATCTTCGGCGATTGGTTCTTTGTCTTTGCCCTGAATTTGGGCGCCATGGGTGCGGGAATTGCCACATCGATCGGGGCGGGGATCACACTCCTTGTGCTGTTGAGCCACTTTTTCTCCAAGAAAAACACGCTCCGCTTCAATCGCAATTTCTGCGGGAAAGATACGCTCGGCATTCTCTCGACGGGATTCTCCTCTTTCTTTGTCGATGTCGCCATGGGCATCTTCACCATCCTCATGAACAATCAGATCATGCGCTATCTCGGGAAAGATGCGCTTGCCGTGTTCGGCGTCATCATCCAGCTGTTCACGTTCGTGCAGTGCTGTGCATACAGCGTCGGTCAGGCCGCCCAGCCCATTCTCTCCGTCAACTTCGGCGCGGGGAAGGGCGACAGGGTAAAGCGTTGTTTGAAGTACGGAATCTTTGCCGCGCTGTTTTTCGGCATCTTTTGGACTGTCCTCTCCATGAGCATGCCGACGGTCTTTGTCCGCATCTTTATGGAGCCGACGGAGGAAATTTTACGAATTGCCCCCTCTGCGATCCGCATCTACGCGTCATCCTTCCTCTTTCTCTCGCTGAATGTCTCCTCGACCTACTATTTCCAATCCATTTTGAAGCGGACAGATTCCTTTTTGGTGTCCGTCCTCCGCGGCATCCTCATCAACGGAGCCTTGGTCTATGCCCTGCCCGCGATCTTTTCAAGCGGCGCACTCATCTGGGCCGTGATGCCCCTCACCGAGGCGCTCACCTTTGTCTATGTTTTCATTCGGGTCATCATGACCTCCAAAACACTGAAAACGGAGCGTTACGATGTCGGTAATGACCTGTTGAATTCGTCGGGAAAGTAACATTTCAGATACGCCGCTTGGTAAGTCATATAGCCGTAATAGGAAAAATTGTGAGAGCGGCACAGGAGAGATGAATGTTCGCTCTTGACGATTTCGTCATATAGTCCGAGGAGGTCTTTTTTCTGCATCGTATCAAAGTTTCGCCCGTGCAGAAAAGTTCTGAACTCTTCATGGTCGATCGACCGCAGATGCCACAAGGTCACCGCCTCGACGAGTTCTTCCAACGAATTGGGATGAAACGCACGCAAAAACTCTTTTTCACCCGCAAAATCGAGGCCAAAGACCCCATTCGTATCTCCGTTTGCGATCATGTCGAATACGCGGGCGTCGTCATATGCAAACTCCACAAAGTCGCCCCTTTGATACTCTATCAACTCTATCGTATTTCTGATTTGGGCCAGTAAGTTCCAACCCAAAATGTGCAGGACGGGCAGAAGATGTCCGTCTTTTTTGATTTGGAATCCCGCAGGACCGACAGGGACAACATTGTCCTCCCCATAGCGGCGGTAGAGGTGGTCGCAGATCTCTTTTCGGCGTTCGGGGTCCACATCGATGGCGATTTCTTTGCGGACATTTTTCCAAAATCGATTTGCCGAAAGGGCGTGTCGGATGGGATCGACGGCCGTGATCCCGAGCGCATAGGAAACAAGACTGCCGACGATACTGCCGCGCCCCGTGCCGATGAAAATATTGTTGCGCTTGGCGTATTGTACGACGTCGTAAACGGTCAGAAAATAATCGGCAAGTCCGTTATGTTCGATTTCGGCGAGCTCCTCTTCCGCGCGGGATTCGGCTTCGGCGGAAGCGGGTAATTTTTCTGCGATCTCCCGTGCGACAATTCCGCGTAAAACGGAAAGACAGTCGGGTTTGGCCGTGTGAACGGTGACATATTCCGACGCCGAAACGCGTGCCGTCAAGCGCTCGATATCCTGTTTGGAAGCGTGTCCGCTCGTGTGCAGCGTGCGTTCCTCGATGCCGAGTTCCCGCGCTTCCGCCAAAAACCGTTTCACGTCGTCGTGTTCCCGATAGCCGCTCCACATCGAATAGATGAGCAGCGCACCGTCGAGCTCTGTCTTTTGGGCGAGTTTTTTGAGATAGCCGAGCATCGACGGGCGAACAAGCATCACAAACGGCTTGCCCTTTGCGATCCTTGCGGCGCCGCGCTTCTGTTCAAATTCAAGAAACAGATCCCTGCGCTTCCCCCGCACGGGGCGGGGCGTAAAGGCATACACGTCGTCAAAGATGTCCGGGCGCGGGATCCTGCCGCCGGCGGCCTGTGCGAGCAGAGCGGTGTAGACGTCTTCGTAGAAAACACGTCCGCAACGCTTTGCGGCGCGGTAGAAACTGACAAGCCTGTCGATGTTGGATGCCGACTGCAACACAAAGACGGGTCGATTCGTTGTCCCGATCCATTCGGCCGCGCGATCTTCGAGTTCCCGCTCCGAAAAACAGGGTTTGTCGCTGCCGAGGTTGGTCCCCTCCGAGATGAGGACATCGACGCGCCGCGGCAGATGTGCGAAGAGTTCATCGCTGTTTTTTCTGCCGTGGAAACGGAAGTCGCCCGTGTAGAGAATGCTCTTTCCGCCCGCCTCAAAGAGAAGCATATAACTGTCAAATGCCGAATGATCGCAACAAAACGGCGTGATCTTGATGGTTCCGACATAGAATGGCTTTCCGCCCCTGTATGCAAGAATGTTGTCCGGAAGTGTTTTTCCGTGATATTCGTCCATCGCTTCGAGAATGCGGCGTGCCCCCGCACCGAGATAGATCGGGCAGTCTCGTTTTTGCTCGATGAGCCCCGCATGGTCGGCATGGTAATGGCTGACAATGACCGCATCGTATTTTTCTTGCAACACCGCTTTCTCGATGTCGCTGAGCTCCTCGCCGCCGTCGAGGGCCTTTCCGAGTTCGACCAACAGTTTGGTTTTCCCGTATTCGATCTCAATGAGATTTTCCCCTATCTTCTCTCTTCCGCGAAGGATGTTATATTTCAAAGCAGGGCGTTCGGTGCTGCGGCGATGCGTGAACGCGCTGACATAGTGCTCATCGCGGCAAAGTTCCATACCATCAATGTCGAAAATGAAGCGGAGCTCTTCGAGGTCGCTGAGAACGAGACATTCATCCGCAAAGACGCGATGCATTCCGCGATTTACATCATATAAGATCCTTCCGCGCGGATAGAAATAGCAGTCCTTGGCGTCGCCCCTATGACGAGCCTCCTCCCATTCGTCATAGTGCGAATAGGGATAGTCGAGAAACCCGACGGGATTCGCAAGCTCTTTTGCCGATGACAGCGGATAGGACTTTTGACGGGTGCGGAATTCCCATCCTCCCTCCTCTTTGTTCGGAACCGCCCAAAAGATACCGACGCGCACAAATAATTCTTCCATTTCTTTCTCCTCCTTGAAATCTGTCACGGCTCGCGCCGCGCAGTATATACAAAAAACACATTTTTGTCAATTTGTCAAGCAGTTTGATTGATTTTTTTGTAAATTCAATCCTCAAATTTACATATTCTAACCCGAAAACGAAAGGCGGCGCAAGTCCGCCCTTTCCGTTATCCGATTGCCCTTATCAATACTTCTGTGCCCGTAAATTCGGCGCAGAACACGGTTATACCGAATTTTTTGAGCAATTCTTTTGTGTTGACACCGCAAGACGGGTCGTTATATGCCCTATATTGAGGGCTGTCCTTAAAAAACAAGATTGCCTTTCTGAGCGGCTTGCCTTTGACAACGTTTTCGTATTGCTTGCCTTTGAGCGTGACGCGGTAGTATGTTTCGATTTCGAGGAGCATCCGAAGGAGTGTTTCATCATTCCCCTTGGGCGGTTTTACTTCCGTCAGATAGGCGAAACTCTCGTCCGCAAGGATCAAATCGACGTTTCCGATGCCTTTTCCCTTGTTGGTCGGCACGAATTCATAGTAGATCACTTTGAAGTTCCCTATGACTTTTGCATGATAGCCTTCGCTCTGCTTGTCTCTTAGGGCGCACACATCGCATTTTGTCTTTACCTTATTCTCCGTATTCGTATAATACAGACACTTGCACAGCCGTCTTTCCGTGGTCTTTGCTTCTCCGTCGCCCATGTCCGAGAATTCCTTGCAGAAGCTACGGTCTGTACCCTCTTCCCGTGCGTCAACGTCGCTGAAATCGAACTCATCGTCGAACGCTTTCAACTTTGCCATAAGTTCCTCGGCGACCTCGTCGAACGTGCTTTGATTGACGGCTTCCCGATCTTTGATCCTCTTTGTTCCCTCCATATTTTTCTCCTTGTGTTTTTTATAATAATTTTTTATTTTCAAGATAAACCTTTTCGATACGGTCGTCCGACGGGTGATATACCTTGCCCGCGCCGATCACGCTGTCGGAAAAGACAAATTGCACCTTGACGGATGCGATCTTATCCGGGGTGAGGTCGGCAAAGCATTGCCGTCCGAATATTTTGTTGATGAGCCGGACCGTCTCGCAGGCCTCCCTCTTGCGGAATTCTATGAACTTACTGTCCAAATACCGCAAATAGTCCCGCTCATGTTCGGCCACCCCCGATCTCCCTCCGAGCGCCTGCGGCGAAGATTTTAACTCCGTCAACAACAGTGAAAAGCCGTCTTGTTCCCTGCGCAGTCCCAAGAGGTCGAACCTGCCGTGTAAACCGTCCTTTTGTGCGCCGCGCGGCTCTGCATATTCGAGATCATAGTACATGAGATCGTCACTCAGAAAATGTGCGGCATACAGCTGTTGCTGGCGATCTTTTTCGATATTCTTTGATTTTCCACGCGGTTTGCGCGGGTCGAACATGTATTTTTGCTTTGCGGGATCGACAAAATCATCGATCAATGCCTTGTAAAGATCCAAAACCCTTTCAAGTTGTTCCGCCCCGAATTCACTCAGAGCAAACCTTACATACCTACCCTGTGCGTTCGGCGCATCCGAAAAGTCGGAATCATCCACCCCCAACCCACGCAGTCTTGCGAGGATATCCCGATAATTCTCCGTGAATCGGGCATGGCGGAAGTCGAATTCGCAAAGAATCCCGCGCCTTGCATTGCGGATGCGCAGAAGTTGATGGCAGCGGTAGTAGAGCGTTGCGAAATTACCGCGAAAACAGAGCGCAACGCTTCGCGTGCCGTTTTTCAGATTTTCGAGCACATAGTTTGCGATGAGATCCCTCATCGGAGAGTTCGTCTCAAAAAACTCACGGATATCACCCGTTAAAATACGGTCGTCTCTCATGGTTTGCGCCTATATCTTCTTGAAATAGCTCGCCGTCTTGATGCCCGTTTCGGCATCGTTGAACCAGCAGGGCTCCGACTCGTACCCGCCGTAGAGAAACTTATAAAGGTACCCGAAACATGCGCCCAAACCGCGTTTGGCCGTGGGCGACATTCTTTCATGGAATACATCTCTGCCGAGAAGGTCACGCTCATAGAGGATAAACGTTTTCAGCGGCGGAACTCCAAGCGTGTCATTCGCAAAGCGGATATACGCGAGCAGCTGTTCGTTCTTCAAGAGCTCCAAAAAGAGAGAATAATACTCCCTTTCGACGGTAACAAATGTCTCCGTTCCCTTGTACGTTTTCAAAAAGGTTTCTTCATTCCAATCCATAACTTTTTTTCCATATTGAAATTTATATATTTATAATACCATATTTTTTGCGATTTGTCAAGACTTTTCCCGATTTTTCCGTAAAAGTCCCACAAAAAAAGAAAAAGGAGTCCTTCCTTTCTCTTTTTTCCTTTTCAAATTACAGATTTTTCAGATAGAACACTTCTTCCTGCGAGAGGCGGCGGCAGGCGCCGCCCACCGCAAATTCCTTCGGCGC
This sequence comes from uncultured Clostridia bacterium, assembly GCA_947629605.1. Classification (GTDB taxonomy): domain Bacteria; phylum Bacillota; class Clostridia; order Christensenellales; family Borkfalkiaceae; genus Gallimonas. The sequence goes on from CANREK010000007.1 coordinate 12,989, forward strand.
GGCCTCGGCGTTCACCTCGATGGAAGTGATCGCAAGCGCCGTGACGGTGATTTGATAGCTTGTCGTGAGCCTGTAATAGGAGACGGTGACGTCCTGTTCCCCCGCCGCGCTCATCCTGACCCTGAGCGCAGTCGAAGGGGAAGGATCCCGTCAAACCTACGGAAGCATTTACTCCGCCCTTGCAGGGATTCTTACTTCGCGCCAAGGGCGGCGCTCGTGCCGCGCTTAGTGCAATAAGAATGCGCGCGGGGCGGTCGCTACGCTCCCTCAGAATGAGCGTCAGAGTCTACGGCCCAACCGCCCCCTTCAACAACACAAAAAAAGCAACGGGTGAACCGTTGCTTTTTTCTAAAATCGCACATAAGTTGCGGATTTTTTATTTTTTCATGGCCTCGACTTGCTTTGCGACCTCTTCGGAGAGATCCTCGTTCTTCTTTTCGAGACCTTCGCCCATGACGTAGAACACATACTGTTTGAGCGTGATCGGGGCGCCGTTTTCCTTGGCGGCCTGCGCGATGAGCTGTTTTACCGTGACCTTGTCATCCTTGACGAATTTCTGCTCCATGAGGCAGTTCTCTTCGTAGTACTTGTTGATCTTGCCGAGCACGATCTTTTCGGCGATCGCGGCGGGCTTTCCCTCGTTGAGGACTTCCTGCATCATGATGGCCTTCTCCTTTTCGAGCGTCTCGGCGGAGACTTCCTCCTTGGTGAGGTACGCGGGCTTGGTAAAGGCGGTGTGGAGCGCGAGGTTGTGCGCAAGCTCCTTGGTCACATCGTTTGCGGGGCAGTCGAAGTCGAGCATGACGCCCATGGTGCCGCCCATGTGAATATAGGTTTCGAGGAACCCATTGGTCTCATAGACGGTGAAGCGGCGAACGGAGACCTTCTCCCCGATGACGCCCGTCTGTTCCTGCACATAGCTCTCGACGGTCTTGCCGCCCATGTCCGTTGCGAGGAGCGCCTCGACGGTGGCGGGTTTATGCGCCAAAATCTGCTTTGCGACGGTATTAGCGATTTCGAGGAACTTCTCGCCCTTGGCAACGAAGTCGGACTCGCAGTTGACTTCGAGGAGCACGCCGCTGTTGCCCTCGACAAGGGCATAGACGACGCCCTCGGCCGCGATCTTGCCGGCACGCTTTGCGGCCTTGGCGATGCCGCGTTCGCGGAGAATGTCCGCCGCCCTTTCAAAATCGCCGTCTGCCTCGGTGAGTGCGTTTTTGCAATCCATCATGCCCGCGCCCGTCTGTTCGCGGAGCTTCATAACGTCCTTTGCGGAAATAGCTGCCATGTTGATTTTCTCCTTAAAATTATTCCTCTGCGGCGGCGGGAACTTCCGCACCTTCCGCACCCTCTGCGGGCGCTTCCTCGCCCTCTTCGGTGATCTCAAACGCGACGCCCTCTTTTGCCTCGATGACGGCATTGGCCATGACCGAAGAGATGAGCTTGATGGCTCTGATCGCGTCGTCGTTGCCGGGAATGACGTAATCGATGAGGTCGGGATCGCAGTTGGTGTCGGTGATCGCGACGATCGGGATATGGAGCTTCCGCGCTTCGGCGACGGCGATGTCCTCATTGTGAGGGTCGACGACGAACATCACGCCGGGGAGACGGCGCATCTCTTTGATACCGCCGAGGTTCTCCTGAAGTTTTGCCATCTCCTTTTTGAGACCGAGCACTTCCTTCTTGGGGAGAAGGTCGAACTCGCCGCTCTCTTCCATTCTCTCGAGCTTTTCGAGATAGTCGATACGGGAGCGGATGGTCTTGAAGTTGGTGAGCGTGCCGCCGAGCCAACGGGAGTTGACATAGTACTGCCCGCAACGCTCCGCCTCTTCCTTGATGGCGTCCTGCGCCTGCTTCTTGGTGCCGACGAAGAGCACGCT
>CANREK010000008.1 GCA_947629605.1 uncultured Clostridia bacterium
CTTATCCGCCACATAGTTTTGAGAGTGTCCCACATAGGTAGCGACCTTCAAAGAATTTTGCAGAATGTTTATGATAGCGCAGACCGTATTCGACGAAAGTCCCCTATGATTTTTCAGATTTCCGCAAGATAGCATGTGGGTCACAAATCTCTGTAACACGTCAATGGTAAGTGTGTCTACTTCATATTTTCCCAAATACGGCGCAATGTGTAGCTGTATGAGTTCAACGTATCTCAAATACGTTCTTTGCTTCGAGGTCGGCTTGACATAATTTTCAAGCCACTCATCAAGCCAGTCTTGATAGTGCATTTGATTCTCCTTGTATTTTAATTTTGGCGCATAATGCGCCCACATATATGGTACTTCAAATTTCTTTTTACTTCTTAATATGAAAATAGCCGCCCGACATTTTGTCGAACGGTTTCATCGTTATAATTAAGTTTTCAGACAATTCCCACATATAATACAAATATCCACCGACTAAGCCGATGGATATTTATTGGCAGGGGAGACGCTACTTTATTCCCGCAAAACCGCTTTGCGCTTTTGCGGGAGCCCTATTTCTTTCGATTCGCGCCTGACCCAACCAAAACCCCCGACCTCTTCTGAGGTCGGGGGTTTTGGCAGGGGAGACGCGACTCGAACACGCAACAGACGGTTTTGGAGACCGTTGCTCTACCATTGAACTACTCCCCTATGCGCAAAATATATTATACATGATTCTGCCCTTTCCGTCAAGGACTTTTTCGACAAAAAAAGAAAAAACTTCAAATCAAACGAATGTCTCGACGAACCAGACCTCCGCCTGCGGCTCAAAATACAGCTCTTTGACCGTCCCGCCCACGACACAGGAATAGCGCACGGGGAGCGCATGACTTACAAGGCGGGGCGCCCGCGCAATGCCCGTAACACGGTCGATCTTATATCTTTTTCCGTTGGTCCATATGATTTCCGTGGGGATCATTCCCCCGTTTGCCGAAAATTTTGCGCAGACACCGACATTGATCTTTTTGACTTCCATACCGTTATTGTATGGAAAAAATCATCAAAAAAACGGCTTTTTCGCCGTCTTTTCGAATATTATGTCACGCATAGTACTATGCAAAATGCCGAAAAATCAATTTTCGTACCCGTTTGGATTCTTCCTCTGCCAATTCCATTGGTCGATGCACATCTTCTCCAAGTCGTACTCCGCCTTCCAGCCGAGCTCGCGTTCCGCCTTCTCTGCGGAGGCATAACAGGTTGCGATGTCCCCCGCTCTCCTCGGCTTGATGACATAGTGAAGTTCCTTTCCGCATGCCTTGGAGAAGGCCTTGATCATGTCGAGCACGCTGTACCCGTTCCCCGTGCCGAGGTTATAGACATACACGCCCGCGCGGTTGAGATTTTTCATGGCGGCGACGTGTCCCCTCGCGAGGTCGACGACGTGGATGTAGTCCCTCACCCCCGTGCCGTCGGGCGTGGGATAGTCGTTGCCGAACACGCCGATCTCTTTGAGCTTTCCGCTTGCGACCTGCGCCACATAGGGCATGAGATTGTTGGGGATCCCCTTGGGGTCCTCGCCGATGAGCCCGCTCTCGTGTGCGCCGACGGGGTTGAAATAGCGCAGCAGCGCCACCGTCCACTCTTTGTCCGAGACAAAGAGGTCGCGGAGAATATTTTCCTGCATGACCTTCGTCGCGCCATAGGGATTGGTCGTGGGGTTCATCTTGCTCGTTTCGCGAAGAGGAAGCTCGTCGGGATCGCCATAGACGGTCGCAGAGGAAGAGAACACGATCTTTTTCACGCCGAATTTTTTCATCGTCTCGACGAGAACGAGCGTGGAGACGAGGTTGTTGTCGTAATATTCCACGGGCATTCTGACGCTCTCGCCCACCGCTTTGAGCCCCGCAAAGTGGATGACCCAATCGATGTCGAACGCCGTGAAGATGAGTTCGAGCGCCGCGCGGTCGCGCACGTCGTTTTCGTAGAAATATACCTCTTTGCCCGTGATCTTTTTGACCCGTTCGATGGCTTCCCTGCTCGAATTGCAGAGATTGTCGATGACGACGACGTCGTAGCCCGCATTGAGAAGTTCCACCACCGTGTGGGAGCCGATAAATCCCGCTCCGCCTGTCACTAAAACTGTCATTATGTTGCCTCCAAGCCGTATTTTTATGCCTTGATCGGGTCGGGATAGGCGACGCCGAAGGTCTCCGCGGTCACTTTTTTCATCTTTTGCTCGGTGAGCGGCTTGTCGCGGTAGTCGGTCCTGACCGAGGCGATCGCATCGACAACTTCCATGCCCTCGATGACCTTTCCGAACGCCGCATACTGCCCGTCGAGATAGCCCGCCGCGGCGTGCATGATGAAGAATTGCGACCCCGCGGAGTCAAAGCTCTGCGCCCGCGCCATGGAGAGAACGCCCCGTGTGTGGGAGAGGTCGTTTTTGAAGCCGTTTGCGCGGAATTCCCCCTTGATGCGGTACCCGGGGCCGCCCGTGCCGACCCCCATGGGGTCGCCGCCCTGTATCATGAATCCCGCGATGACGCGGTGAAAGACCGTGCCGTCGTAGAATCCCTTTTGCACGAGGGAGAGAAAGTTATTGACGGTGTTCGGGGCGATCTCGGGATAGAGTTCGGCCTTGAATGTCTTGCCGTCTGCCATTTCAAATGTGACGATCGGATTTTGTGCCATGATCATTCCTCGTATTTTTCAATGTCGGTATGCGCCTCCGCAAAGAGTTGCAGGGAGAATGCGTCGGGATAGCCCTCCTTATAGACGACCCGCCGAATGCCCGCGTTGATGATCATCTTTGCGCAGATGACGCAGGGTTGATGCGTGCAGTAGAGCGTGGATCCGTCGATGTTGATGCCGTACCTTGCCGCCTGAATGAGCGCGTTCTGTTCCGCATGCGCCGCATAGCAGAGCTCGGCATGCGTTCCGCTCTCGATATTCATTTTTTCGCGGAGACATTCGCCCCGTTCGACACAGGAAGCGATGCCCTGCGGTGCGCCGTTATACCCCGTAGCCATGACGCGGTTGTCGCGCACGATCACAGCGCCCACTTTGCGGCGGAAACAGCTTGCCCAAGTGCCCACCTGTTCGGTGAGTTCCATAAACCTTTTATCCCATTTTTCCATGGCACCATTATACCATCCAACGGTGCCCGTGTCAATGGTTCCCCCTTTTTTCACCAAAAAAAGCGTGAAAATTTTTCCATTTCCGTTTGACATTGTATCATAACGGTTTATAATAGAACAAGAAAAGATATGCTCCGCAGAACGTGCGGACTTCAAAAGGAGGTTTTCAATGAACATCAAACCACTGTTCGACAAGGTCGTCGTCGAGGCGCTCTCCGTCGAAGAAAAAACCAAGAGCGGATTCATCCTTCCCTCATCCGCACAGGAAAAGCCACAGACCTGTGTCGTCGTTGCCGTCGGCCCCGGCGGGGTCGTAGACGGAAAAGAGACCGTGATGCAGGTGAAAGTCGGCGATAAAGTGCTCTGCTCAAAGTATGCGGGCTCCGATTTCAAGGTGGATGGCAAGGAATTCACCATCATCAAACAGAGCGACATCTTAGCGATCGTAGAATAAAGTCAAGGAGATAAAAATATCATGGCAAAACAAATCAAATACGGAGAAGATGCAAGAAAGGCTTTGGAGACGGGCGTCAATGTGCTCGCCGATACCGTAAAGATCACGCTCGGCCCCAAGGGCAGAAACGTCGTGCTCGATAAAAAGTTCGGCGCTCCCCTCATCACCAACGACGGCGTGACCATCGCAAAGGAGATCGAACTCCCCGATCCCTTCGAGAACATGGGCGCTCAGCTCGTGAAGGAAGTTTCCACCAAGACGAACGACGTTGCGGGCGACGGCACGACGACGGCTGTCCTTCTCGCACAGGCCATCATCCGCGAAGGGCTCAAAAATCTCGCCGCGGGCGCAAATCCCATCATTCTCAAAAAGGGCATCGACAAGGCTGTCGACGTCGCCGTGGCGCACCTCAAAGAGATCTCCAAGCAGGTCGAGGGCAAAAAGGCCATCTCGCAGGTCGCCTCCATCTCCGCGGGCGATGAAACGGTCGGCGAACTCATTGCAAAGGCCATGGAGATCGTCGGCACCGACGGCGTCATCACCGTGGAAGAGGGCAAATCCATGTCGACGGAACTCACCACCGTCGAGGGCATGCAGTTCGACCGCGGCTACGCTTCCGCCTACATGGTGACGGACACCGAAAAGATGGAAGCCGTGCTCGACAACCCCTATATCCTCATCACCGACAAGAAGATCTCCAATCTCCAAGAGATCCTTCCCATCATCGAGCCCCTCGCGCAGCAGGGCGCAAGGCTGCTCATCATCGCCGAGGATGTCGAGGGAGATGCCCTCGCGGCGCTCATCGTCAACAAGCTCAAAGGCGTGTTCAACTGCGTCGCCGTCAAGGCGCCCGGCTTCGGCGACAGGAGAAAGGCCATGCTCGAAGATATCGCCATCCTCACGGGCGGCACGGTCATCAGCTCCGATCTCGGCTATGAATTCAAGAACGTCACGCCCGACATGCTCGGCAGGGCCGTGCAGGTCAAGATCGACAAGGACAACACGACCATCATCGACGGTGCGGGCGACAAACAGGCCATCAAAGACCGCGTCGCTTCCATCAAGGCGCAGATCGAGGTCACATCTTCCGATTACGACAAGGAAAAATTGCAGGAACGCCTCGCCAAACTTGCGGGCGGCGTTGCCGTCATCAACGTCGGCGCGGCGACCGAGGTCGAGATGAAGGAGAAGAAGCTCCGCATCGACGATGCGCTTGCGGCGACCCGTGCGGCGGTCGAGGAAGGATATGTCCCCGGCGGCGGCTCGGCTCTCCTCAGCTGCATCCCCTCCGTCAAGAAGCTCGTCGCGAGCCTCGAAGGCGACGAAAAGACGGGTGCAAGCATCATTTTGAAGGCATGCGAAGAGCCCGTTCGCCAGATCGCCAAGAATGCGGGCGTGGATGGCTCCGTCGTCGTCGACAAGATCCTGACGAAGAAAGTCACAAATTACGGGTTCGACGCGCTCAAAAACGTCTACACGGATATGGTGGAAGCGGGCATCATCGACCCGACCAAAGTCACCCGTTCCGTCTTGCAGAACGCGGCGTCCGTCGCCTCGACCCTGCTCACGACGGAATCCATCGTCACGGATATCCCCACCCCTCCCGCTCCCCCCGCACCCGCAGGCGGCGGCATGGATGGAATGTATTGATCGAAATCATGAAAAAGTTCTCGGAGAATCATCCGAGAACTTTTTTTATGTGGTGATGTATGAAACACAGTTTGTTGTAGTTGTACCATGGTGAGCGGCCCCGCGTCATTCTGAGCCCGTAGGGCTGTAAAGAGTACAGAACTTGACCCGAAGAATCTCGCGGGGCGGGTTTGAACGATCGTGTGGCGAGATGCTTCGGACACTCTCGCGCAGACTTCGTTCTTACTGACAAGCTCAGCATGACGCCGCACGTCCCTCAGGATGAGCGGCGGAAAGTGCGGGATCAGGACTTCTTTTTGCCGAAAAGGTGTCTCAAAAACACGGGAACGTCGCTCGGGCCGTTGTCGGGCTTCTCCGTCGGCTTCTCCGCTTCCGCCGTCGGCGCGGGCGTGTTGAAAATGGGCTGTACGGGTTCCTGTACGGGCGCGGGCATGGGTGCCGCCACGGGCGTAGGCGCAGGCATGGGAGCGGGTGTGGGAACGGGTTCAGGCGCGGGCGCAGGTGCGGCGGGATATGCTTCGGCCTGCGGTTGCATCCGCACGGGCTCCGCGGCCTCGCGCTGCACGGGCTCGGAGAAGTTCCTCATTTCGCTCTGGAATCCCGTGGCGATGATCGTGACCTGCACTTCATCCTGCATATTTTCGTCGATACAGGTGCCGAAAATGATGTTGGCGGAGTAATCCACCACGCTCTGAATGAGGCTCCCCGCCGTCTGCATTTCGTCGATGGTGATGTCGTTGCCGCCCGTGATGTTGATGAGCACGGCAGTCGCACCCTCGATCGTCGTTTCGAGCAGCGGCGAATTGACGGCGAGACGCACGGCGTTCACGATGCGGTTCTCCCCCTTTGCGACGCCGACGCCCATGTGTGCGAGGCCCTTATCTTTGAGAATGGTCTTGACATCGGCAAAGTCGAGATTGATGATGGAAGGCGTGACGATGATGTCCGCAATGCCGCGGATGCCCTGCTTCAAGACATCGTCGGCGACGCGGAGCGCCTCGGGCACGGAGACCTTGGGGTCGATTTGAAGGATCTTGTCGTTGGGAATGATGACGATGGTGTCGACGTACTTTCTGATCTCGTCGATGCCCCGCCGCGCATTGTCCATTCTGCGCTTCCCCTCAAAGGAGAAGGGCTCGGTGACGACGGCGACCGTCAGAATACGTCTCTCCCGTGCGAGCTTTGCGATGACGGGCGCGGCGCCTGTGCCTGTTCCGCCCCCCATGCCCGCCGTGATGAAGAGAAGGTCGGCATCCTCGGTGAGGCTCGTGCCGATCTGGATGCGGTTTGCCGTCTTGCTGCAAGCAAGGATCTGCGCGTCTGTGTTGACGGCGATATATTCGGCGCTCCGAATGCCCGCCTCGATCATGCGGTTGACGGCGTTGTTTCCCGCACCGCCGACGCCGATGACCTTGATCTTTGCCTTGCCGTCGGTGCGGATGGGCTCCCTTTTGAGCTCCTCGGTCTGCTCGGGCACCGTATCTTTGATCTCGTCGAGGTCTTTGACCTCATCCTCGCGGACTTCGTCGGTCTCCTTGACCTCGTCGGGTGTATTTCTGTATAGATCCGTAAACATATTTTATCCTCCGAATAGATGATTGAAAAATCCGCCGCGGTGTTCGGCGCATGCCATGTCGACAAGGGAGATGAAAGAACTCATCGAGGGCTTGTCGTAGTAGGGAAGATTGGGAGCAATGAATTCGCAGACGCGGTCGACCCGCTTGGTCACATGTTCGAGGGCGCCGCGGATGTCGCAAATACCCTCTCCCGTGACATAGAGCGGCTTATAGTCGAGTTCCCGCCCCTGCATGTCCTCCATGAAACTGCCGACGACTTCGCAGATGTCATCGAGGCCGTCTTTGACCGCCGCGACGAGGCTGTCGATATCGACTTCATAGGAAATGTCTTTGTTGAAATATTCCAATTTGCCCGCGTTGGCACGGGTGTAGAGATTGGTCTTGGGGAGAAGCGCCACGGCGACCTCGTAGGGAAAGGAGAACTTCTCTATGAGTTGCACCAAGATCTGCGCTCTGCCCACGGGCGCCGTGGACTGCTTTAAGACGGCGTTGCCCTGAACGAGCATGACCGTCGTGGAATAGTCCCCCACGTCGAGGAGAAAGGCGTACTCGTCCCGCGTTTCGGAGGGGATGAGATAGTTCGACATGGCGAGCGGCGTGGGAAGATAGGAAAGACGGATCCCGCTGCCCGCAAAGATCTTATCGATGACGGAAAGAAAATAGTTGCTGCAATAGAAGTAGGAAACGATGCCGCGGAGCGAGGCGGACATGATGCCGATCGGGTCGACCACGACACGCTTGTCCGCCGTGGTGAACACGGCACAGCTGGCACGAAGGCAGGTTCTGTCGGGCAGAGTTTCCTTTCCGCTCTCGTAGAGCGCCTCGACGTCCCGATCGGTGATCTTCTTCTTTTTGGGGAATCCCGTGACGGGTTCGGCGAGCCTCACATCGAGGAATTCCCCGGGCACGCCGACATAGAGGCGGCGGATCTTTTCCCCGCACATCTTTTCGACATCCCGCAGGGCGGAAGAGATGACCTCGGCGAGTTCGTTCTCATCGGAGAATGCCCCGCAGTAGTAACCGCCGTATTCCGATGTTTTGATCGCCTGAAATACGAATGTGTTGTTGACGCCCCGCTCCCCCACGACGATGGAGAGTTTTGACGAGCGAATGTCCAAAACAGCTACACTTTTACGGCTCATATTCCGTCCTTTTTTCCTCGGTTGAATTTGTTGTTTTATTATAACACATATCTCAAATTCTGTCAAGGAATTGCGTCGTTTTTTCGCACATAAATATCAAAAAAGCGCCCTTACGGGGGGCGCCTTTCCGTGTAGATCTTGTTCAGTTCAGTGAAGCGTCGTAGGCGACGCGGACAACGTTTTCCGCGGAGGCGGTGACGCGGATGCAACCGCACAGTCTTTCGCCGTCGCTGCGGGCAAGATAGCCGTCGCTCTCATCGTTGAGCGCCGCCCTCGCCTTCTCCTCCGTCAGTGCGGAAGAGGTCGCGATCTCGATGCGGATCCCCTCCCTCATTTGGATGACGAGGATGTTCTCGAATGCGAGATTGGGTTCATAGGCAATTGAGACGACGTTCGCCCGCGCCTCCGTCAGGATTTCCGCAAAGACGCCGTAGACCGTGAGGATCTCGTTGAGCGCTTTGTCGTCCGTCTTTTGTCCCTCGGCGAGGGAGAGGTCAAGACCGCTGAGCAGGATGTTTTCTCCCCCCGCGCGGTTCGTGAGGTCCTGTTTGGTATAGAGATAGGTCCCGTCGTCGGAGAGAACGGCATAGCCGTGTTCGGTCAAGACGGAGAACGCCTCTTTCCGCTCGGAGACGGAGACTTCGAGCGTGGAGGGATAGTGTTTTTGAATTTTTTCGGCCTTCATGCAGGGGTAAGAGGCGATGAGCGCGGCGACCTCCTCTTCGTCGAGGAAGGTAGAGCTCTTTCCCACGAATCCGTCGAGCTTTTGTTTGAGTTCGGCGGCCTCCCTCTCCCCATCCTCGGATGAGACGGAAAATTCCGCCTTGACGGAAGTCACCGTAAAGACGGCATTGAGCCCCGCCGCGACGACCGCGCAGAGCAAAAGAAAGGATATGACTGTGGTCAAAATAACTCTCGCCTTCATATGTATCTCCCCCGTGTCTCCCAAAATCGGTTCAGACACGGACCCGCTTGATCTCCGCCCCGAGTGACTTTAACTTATCTTCGAGGCAGGAATATCCCCTGTCGATGTGCGAAAGGTCCAAAACTTCCGAGACGCCCTCCGCCCCGAGCGCGGCGATGACGAGCGCGGCGCCGCCGCGCAGATCCCCCGCCGTGACGGCCGCCCCGTGTAGTCCGCTGACGCCGCGGACAAAGGCGTTCCTCTCCCGCACTTCGATATCCGCCCCCATCTTTTTGAGTTCGGGCACATACTTGAAGCGCGTCTCGAAGAGATTCTCCACGATGAGCGCCCCGCCCTCGCAGACACAGTTGAGCGCCGTGATCTGCGCTTGCAGGTCTGTGGGGAAGCCGGGGAAGGGCATCGTCTCGATGCGGCGGTTGCATTTGAGCCTTCCGTAACTCGACAATCTTATTTTATCATTTTTTGTATGGATTTTGCAACCGTTTTCACGCAATTTATGCAGAAGCATGCCCAAATTATCGGCGCCGACCCCCTCCGTCTCCACTTCGCCGCCGCAGAGGGCGCATGCGATGAGGAACGTGCCCGCCTCGATGCGGTCTTTGACGGGCGTATATGTAATGCCGCTGAGGGTGGAGACGCCCTCGATCTCGATGACGTCGGTGCCCGCGCCGCGCACCCTTCCCCCCATGCCGTTCAGAAAATTTTGCAAGTCGACGATCTCGGGTTCCTTGGCGGCGCCCTCGATGACCGTTCTCCCCTCCGCCTTCACGCCCGCAAGCATGATGTTCTCCGTCGCGCCGACGCTGGGGAAGTCGAGCACGATCTCCGCACCCGTCAGGTTTTCGCATTCGCAGTAGATGTACCCCTCCTTTTCCGAGATCCTGACGCCGAGGCGCTTTAAGGCGTTGAGATGCAGGTCGATGGGCCTCAGGCCGATGTCGCATCCCCCCGGATAGGCGATGACGGCGCGGCGGAAGCGGGAAAGAAGAGAGCCGAGCATAAAGACGGAAGAGCGGAGTTCCTTGGTGAGAACGGATGAGATGATGTGGCTGTGCGCATCCGAACCGTCGATCATGACGTCGCCGCCGTCGAATCTCACGCTTGCGCCGAGTTCCCGCAGGATCTGTGCCATGCAGAATACGTCGGCGATCTTCGGTACATTCCGTATCGTTACTTCCCGATCGGTCAACACAGACGCCGCAAAGAGCGGCAGAACGGCATTTTTTGCCGACTGCACCTTGACGCTGCCGAACAGTCGCCGTCCCCCGTCTATGATATATTTATCCATGGTTATCTCCTCATGTATTTCTGAAAACGCGGAGAAAGGCCCTAAACAAAAGCAGGGCTCCGCGCCTTATCGGTATATTTTATGAGAAAACGGCTCCTCCGTGTGCCTTGAAGCGCCATAGACCACCCCCATGCCCGTCATGGTGACGATGAGAGAGGTATTCCCCGCCGAGATGAGCGGAAGAGGCAGTCCCGTCGGCGGAATGGTGCCGCTCACGACGAGGGCGTTGAGCGCCGACTGCACGGCAAAGGCGAGAATGATGCCCGAGACGAGCATGTAGCCGTAGAAATCCTTGCACTTCCTTGCGATCCCGAAGCCCCGCCAAACGACGAATCCGATGAGGGCAAAGAGCAGGAGAACGCCGAAAAAGCCCGTCTCCTCCGCGATGACGGAGAGGATGAAGTCGCTCTCCGCAAAGGGCAGAAACCTGTATTTTTGCCGCGAATGAAAGAGCCCAACCCCGAAAAATCCCCCGTTTCCGAGCGCATAGAGGGACTGAATGAGCTGGTACCCCTCGCCGCGCGGAGACGCCCAAGGGTCCAGATAGGCGGAGAGACGCTTCAACCGATACGGTTCTGCGATGATGAGCGCGGGCACCGCCACGATGACGGGAATGCAGATGAGCAGCAGTGTTTTCGGGCTCGCCCCGCTCAAAAAGATCATGCCGATCATGATGGCCCCCACGCACATCGTGACGGACATGTTGGGCTCCAACATGATGAGAATGCAGACGGAGATCCCCGCAATAAGCACGGGCAAAATGCCCGTGAAGTGCCGCATCCGCGCGGGGTCCTTGGCGAAATAGGCGGCCGTGAACATGACAAAGCCGTACTTTGCGATCTCGGAGGGCTGAATGGTAAAGGAGCCGAAGCCGATCCAACGCGTCGCGCCGTAGTTGCTCTTCCCGAGCCCCGGCACGAACACGAGCGCAAGGAGCACGAGGGAGAGAATGAGCGCGGGGATCCCCGCTTTTTTGAGCTTTTCATAGGGCAAAAAGGAGACGGCGATCATGGAGACGAGCCCGAGGACAAAGCCGATGAGCTGTTTTTTGAAAAAGAAAAACTTGTCGCCGTACTGCACCTCGGCGTTATAGTAGCTCGCAGCATAGACGAACACGAGCCCCAAGGCGGCAAGAACAATGACTGCGAGAAGAAAGAGGAGGTCTCCCCTCCCCCTTCTCTGTCTATTCGTCGAACTCTCCATGCGTCGCCTCCGCTTTGAGGTCTGTCTGCGCCTCCCGCTTGAAAAGTTCCATGAGTTCCGCAAAGCGTTTGCCCCGCTCCTCATAGCTTGCAAAGGCGTCGAAACTCGCCGAGGCGGGAGAGAGGAGCACGTTCTGCCCCTTGACGGCGATGAGATAGGCGACGCGCACGGCGAGGTCGAAGGGTCGGCAGAGCGTGACGGCGGAATACCCCGTTTTGAGGGCGGCGCTCAGGATGCGGAAGGCGTTTTCCCCATAGATGACGGCATGCACGACGTTGGAAGTTTTGAGCGCTTCAAAGAGCGGTTCATAGGAATATCCCTTATCCTTGCCGCCGAGGAGGAGCACGCTCTCCCCCTTCACGCTGCCGACGGCCTTGATGGCGGAATCGACGTTTGTCGCCTTGCTGTCGTCGATGAAGGTGACGCCGCCCGCTTCCCCGATCTTTTCGAGACGGTGCTTGACGCCGCGGAAGTTTTTGAGCGCCGATTGGATGGCGCCGTTCCCGATGCCCATGAGCTTGGCCGCCGCGATCGCCGCAAGCGCATTGGCGCGGTTGTGTTCCCCGTCGAGGGCAAGCTCTTCCGCCGAAAAGAGCCTCTCGCCGTACCAGCAAAAGCTGTTGTCCTGTATGTAGGCGCCTTCCACCCGTTCTCTCAGGGAGAACCACACGGTCTTGGCCTTGGTCTTTTCGGAAAATCCGCGGACAATGGGGTCGTCGTAGTTCAACACGGCGTATTCGCTCTCCGCCGAATTTTTCAGGAGACGGGATTTGAGATAGATGTAGTTCTCCATGTTGTAGTGGCGGTTGAGATGATCTTCCGTCACGTTGAGCACGACGGCGACATGGGGTTTGAGCGAATAGAGCGTTTCGAGCTGAAAGGAGGAGATCTCCGCGATGGCAACGCCGTCCTCGCCGAGCTCTTTCAGGCAGGAAGTGATGGGTTTTCCGACATTCCCGCATGCGATGCCCCGCTTTCCCGCCGTCTTGAAGATGAATTCGAGCAGTGATACGGTGGTCGTCTTGCCGTTGGTGCCCGTCACCGCCACGCAGGGGCAATGCAGTTCGGTTGCGCCGAGCTCGGCCTCCCCGATGATGCGCTTCCCCGCCCGCTTGAAGGAGATGGGCAGAGGATGGTCCACGGGAATACCCGGGGAGAGCACGAGAATGTCGCACTTTTCGGACTTTTCCGCAAGTTCCTCCTTGGAAACGGGGACACAGCCGATCTCTTTGAGATGCCGGGCGGCGGCACGCACATTCGCATCGTCCACATCGTCATACACATACACTTTGGCGCCGCGGGAGATGAGATACTCGCTCGCCGAGATCCCCGACCGTGAGAGACCCGCCACCAAAAACGCCTGCTCGGAATACAGCATTTACTTCTCCTTCTCCCCGCGGCTTCTCCCGCGCAGGAGTCAGGCATAGGGAAAAAGAAGGGTCAGTCCCAAGACCGCTGTCAAGATGGCATAGCAATAGGAGATCTTTGCCTCCGTATGGCCTTTTTCTTGAAAATGATGATGAATGGGCGCCATCAAAAATACCCGTCTGCCTGTCCGTTTATAGTGTATGACCTGAATGATGACGGATATGCTTGAAAGGACAAACACGGCGCCCGCGATGGGAACGGCGAGCGCATTTCCCGAGAAGAGCGCAAGGCTCGCCGCGAATCCGCCGAGGGCGAGCGAGCCCGTGTCCCCCATAAAGACGCTCGCCCGCGAGACGTTGAAAATGAGGAAGGCCGCAAGCGCCCCCGTGAGGCAAAAACAGAGGAGCGGCAAACTTTTCTGCCCCTGCAAGAGAAGCAGAGCGCCCAACAAGGCAAAGAAAACGGCCGAGGAGGACCCCGCAAGGCCGTCCAGCCCGTCGGTCAGATTGACGCTGTTGACGGTGGCGAGGAACACCAAGACGCCGAGCGGAAACATCCACCAGCCGATGTCGACCGCCGTTTTGGTATAGGGAAGATAGAGCTGCGTGAGGCCGTTCCTGCACGCATAGACGCTCGCGATGAGCGCGACTGCGAGCTGGAAGAGGATCTTTTGATAGGGTCTCAGTCCCAAATTTTTGCCGCGGAGCTTCTTTAAGAGGTCGTCGAGGAAGCCGACGAGCATATACCCCGCCCCAACGGCGAGGCAGACGGTAAAGGGTCTGTCCGAGGTCCCGCAAAAAAGAAGAGCGACGGAGGCGGCGGCGAGGATAAATCCAAGTCCCCCCATCGTCGGCGTGCCGCTCTTATCTTTGTGCTCCTTGACGTACTCCAAGATGTTCTGTCCCGCTTTGAGCTTTTTGAGGAGCGGAATGAGGAGCGCACACAGAAGCAGGGACAAAAGGAAGGAAAATGTAATTGAAAGCAGTATTTTATTGAGCATTTCCGCTCCCCATCAGTGCGCGGAGCACGTCCTTGTCGCTGTATTTGTACTTGACGCCCATGATCTCCTGTTCGGTCTCTCCCCCCTTGCCCGCAACGAGCAAAATGTCGCCCTTTTGCAGTTTTTCCATGGCGTAGGCGATGGCCTTCTCCCGTTCCTCGATGGCGACATAGCTGCGGCTGACCGTCCGATAGCCCGCCTCGATCTCGGCGATGATGGCGCAGGGGTCCTCATAGCGGGGATTGTCCGACGTGATGACGGCAAGGTCGCAGTGCTTTGCGACGACTTCCCCCATGATCGGCCGCTTGGACCTATCGCGGTTTCCGCCGCATCCGAACACGGTGACGAGCTTGCCGCGGGCATACTTTCGGAGCGCCGTGAGCGATTTTTCGAGCCCGTCGGGCGTATGGGCAAAGTCCACAAAGAGGTCTGCGCCCCGATAGCTTCCGATGCGCTCCAATCTCCCCTCGACATGCACCGAAGAGAGCCCCTCGGCAATGGCTTCCATGCCGATATTGAGCCTCTTGCAGCATGCGGCGGCGGCAAGGGCGTTGGAGACGTTGTGCCGTCCCGTCATGGGGAGATGGATTTCGCAGATGTCGTCCTCAATGTTGAGGAGCGCCCGCGTGCCGTCGATCCTCTCCTCCTCGACCATGGCGAAGCAGTCGGCGGGGCTGTCGAGCGCGTAAGTCAAAACCGCGGGAGCATCGGGTGCGATCTCCCCCGAAAATTTGTCGTCGCCGTTGAGAATGGCAAGGCGGCAGCGCGAGAACAAAGACTTCTTCGCCGCGCCGTAGGAACGCATGTCCGCAAAGAAATCGAGATGGTCCTGCGTGAGATTGGTGAAGATCGCGCTCTCATAGACGATCGGGCACTCCTTTTTGAGGGCGAGCGCGTGGGCGGAGACCTCCATGACGACGATCTCCACCCCCTCCTTTTTCATATCGGCAAGGAGAGAAAAGAGAGAGACGGGGTCGGGCGTCGTCAATGCGGGCGGAATGACCGTCTGCCCGAACTTCGCCCCGAGCGTTCCGATGAGCCCCGCCCTTTTCCCCGCGGCGGAGAGAACGGAAAAGAGCATGTGGGTGATCGTCGTCTTGCCGTTGGTCCCCGTGACGCCGATCA